>NZ_QSDP01000204.1:0-2799 GCF_003463685.1 Parabacteroides sp. AM58-2XD | reverse complement strand
AAGCAAATTCGTTATACAGATTATTGCAGCCTCTCTTATCCCTCTATCCGGTCTATGGATCAATAATCTGTATGGTCTTTTCGGAATTGATGAACTCACCCCCTGGCTGGGAATCCCCTTTACCATTTTACTAACAGTATTCATTGTCAATGCAATCAATCTGATAGATGGCATCGATGGGTTGGCGTCCGGGTTAAGCAGCATATCGCTTTTAACTCTCGGAAGTTTATACCTTTATTACGATCAATGGATCTATGCCATGCTTGCTTTTTCGACATTGGGAGTACTACTCCCCTTCTTCTATTACAATGTATTTGGTAAAGTAAATCGTTGCAAAAAGATATTTATGGGAGATACCGGTAGCCTGACATTAGGCTACATACTTGCCTTTTTAGCTATCGCTTATACCAACAACAATTCCGAAAGAGCTCCTTATACCGAAGGAGCCATCGTTGTCGCCTTTTCAACATTGATTGTTCCCATGTTCGATGTATTCCGAGTCATATTGGTACGTGCCCGAAATCATAAAGGGTTATTCAATGCAGACAGAAACCATATACATCATAAATTTTTGGATATGGGCTTCAGTCCGCGCAAAGCAATGATCAGCATATTGGCGATGGCATTATCTTTCAGTGTCATCAATATGACATTAATATCCTATGTAAATAACAATATTTTGTTTATAATGGATATTGTTGTTTGGGTTGGGTTGAATGTGTGGTTTGATCGGATCAGGGATAAAAATAATTTATCGGGAAAGTTAAAGGATAAAATCTGATTTTCTTTGGAATGATACACTTCTTTATAGAGACTTTAAAGAATAAGTTACGTAATAACAGGATCATCGCCAAGAACACAGGATATTTGACTATCATAGAATGTGTACGTATCTTTATGCCTTTTGTAGCCATGCCTTACATTATAAGGACGGTTGGTATGGAGAAGTATGGGATGGTAGCTTTAGCACAAACTATTATTCAATATTTTAGTGTGGTCATCAATTTTGGTTTGGACATCTCTGCGGTAAAAGATGTTTCAGTCCATCGTAGCGACAAGCTAGCATTGAACAGGATTGTTTCTACTGTGCTATTTATCAAATTGTTGCTATTTTTACTCTGTTCACTTGTGTTACTGATCGGAATGTTGACCGTTCCGTTTATGGAACAGAATAAACCTCTGATTTTTTTTGCATTTCTGACTTGCTTGTCGGAGCTATTATTTCCTGTGTGGTATTACCAAGGGATTGAAAAGATGAAATACATCACCCTTGTCCGCTCCAGTTCCATATTGTTTTATACGATTTCCGTATTTATATTTATACATAGCGAGGGTGATTATCCGCTGGTTGCACTTCTACAGTCCATGGGAAATGTACTGGCAGGGATAATTTCTTTTTATTGTCTGTTGAAGCTGGAAGGTATACGTTTGGCAGTGCCCGGTTGTGCGATGATACGGCAGATGTTCTTTGAGAGCGTACCTTTCTGGTTCTCACGCATGTCGGTCATCTTCAATACCAATTTAGCAAAGACCGTGAGCGGCATATTTTTCACGATGGAGAGCGTAGCGGCTTTCGAATTAGCGCAAAAAGTTTCCAATGCTGTCCGTATCCCTACCAACATGCTCAACCAAGCCGTGTACCCCCATATTGCCCGTACACGAGATAAGCGTTTCGTGGTTCACTTTCTTTGGCTCAATATCTTGTTTGCCTTTGTACTGAGTACTGTCATATTTGTAGCATCTCCGCTATTGGTATCTCTTTTCACGGGGACAAAAGTTCCGGAAACTATTTCTTTGATGCGCATATTCTGTCTATACACGTTCTGCACAAGTATTACGATATGTCTTGGGTCCACGACATTGGTTGCGTTCGGGCATCCTAAGCCTTTCAATAATAGTGTTATATACAGCACTTTTGTACTAGTATTCATCTATTCGTTACTCTATTGGATGAATTTGTTTACTATATGCAATTTTGCATTAGCATTGGTTTTAACAGATATTTTTGTTCTGTTTTATCGTCTCTATTACTGCCGTTTATACAGAATCTTGACCTTTGGAAAATTATGATATATATCCTTTTATTCACATATTATGTATGCTTGGCACTAGTGTACGATGTTGGTCAGTATCAAAGGCATAGACAGCTACATTTTTTTATTTCGCTAGCCTTAATGATCCTTGTCAGTGGGCTGCGATATAGGATAGGTAGCGATACAGTGGTGTATATGGATGATTTCAAATACTATCCGGATTTATTTCATTTACAATGGAACGATTTTTCAGATGTTCGTTACGATCCTTTTTGGGTACTGCTTAACGTTTGTTGTAAAACCCTTTGTAATGATTTCTTTTTGGTGCAGTGTGTCGTAAGCATGATCCACATAGTCATTTGGGGTAAGTTCGTCAAAAAAGTTTGTCCTACACTTTGTTTTTCTATGGTCTTGTTCTATTATATGTTTGAATATACCAAGCAGAATATGGAAGTGATGCGTGAAGCTGTGGCTTTGGCCTTTTTCTTGCTCGCCATATTAGCCTTGAATGAACATAAAACTTGGAAAGTTATGCTATATGTTATCACTGCTTTTTTGTTCCACAAATTTTCGCTGGTGGTCTTTGGGCTTTTCTTTGGTTTTTATCTGGTCTATTCTTTAAAAAAGATATACGTCTTACCCGTTATTGCTTTTTTTATTATAATGCCTATTGTCCAAAGAGACTGGATTTATACAATTATAGAAAATATTCTTTCATTAGATACTATTTTTACTAAGGGTTTAATCTTTTATGTCACTTCCGATC
>NZ_QSDP01000203.1:0-3239 GCF_003463685.1 Parabacteroides sp. AM58-2XD | reverse complement strand
TTATTAATCCATTTTTTCTAGAATAGAAATGTTTTAATTTGAAAAATGCAAACATGAAATTTTTATATAATGAATGGTATAAAAGAAAAAATATCTTCAGATATGATAAATGTGATTGATTGTTATCAAAAATCACGATTGTTCAAAGATAGTCAATTAGAGAAGCAAGCCGAGGAATTATTAGATATTGTTTTGAAGGGACTCTCTTGTGAAATGCCTATAGAATTGGGAAATGGATTGTTAGGAACTGCTTGTGGCGTTATTTATTTGCTACAGCACCAATATGTAGACGGTGATGCAGATGAGATATTGGCAGAAGTAGATCATTTTTTGTTTTGGCAGTTGACTTGTCGTCCCGATGAAGCTATTGCGAATTGGGCAGATTGGTTATACTATTTTCGAATACGTATTTTATGTAACAGAGAACCAACTAACTGTTTGTCAGAAATTATTTTTCGTCAAAATCTGATTTTTTTGTTAGATCGTTTGACTAATGCGATCAAAAGTGGATATCATTTTTCCAGAGATATCTATTCGGAAGTAAAAAAGATTCATTTGATGAATATTTTTCCAGTAAGAACAGCAACTTTGCTTGGGTTACAGACAAATACTGAATCTTTGATTCCGATTGATAATATTGAAAGAGATGAGGTGGCTTTTGTTGTTGCGATCCGTATTGATTCAATCGATCGGGAGAGAAATTTGGATTTCTTATTGGAAAAATTGACAAACATACCCAATAGTAAGGTTTGGATAATAGAGGGAGATGATCGACCTCGTTATACATTCAAGCATTCATATTCGAATGTATATTATCTGTTTAAGATAGATTCTGATCCCGTTTTTTATCGTACCAAATATCTGAATGACATGCTAAAGATGGTTGAGGCTCCGATTGTTGGTGTTTGGGATACAGATATTTGGGTGGCAGAGGAACAGATTCAAATGGCAGTTGATGCTATTAAGAAAAAGAAAGCAGTTATGAGCTATCCTTATGACGGACGTTGCTGTTGGCTTCCCCCTTCTGATTCAAATCGTTTTAGAGAGAATTGTTCTCCTGAAACATTGAACAATTATGGTATTTATAGACTAAATACAAACGGAGGAGCTTTTTTTGTAAACCGAAAGACTTATTTGGCAGCAGGTGGTGAAAATGAACTTTTTTACGGGTGGGGTCCGGAAGATACAGAACGTATTAAACGAATGGAAATATTGAGACTACCTGTTTTTAGATCACCAGGACCTTTATTCCATTTATATCATCCCCGTAATGATAATTCAAAATATGCTGAAGGAGACATTGAAATGCATAATCGGAAGATGTTTTTGAAAATTTGTAGTTTATCTGCAGGAGAACTGTTGAATTTTATTCAAAAGAATGGTTATGACATGAGAAAGCTTACAGATACTTTTCGAAAAAATGAAAAATATAGTTCGGAGATAGCTTTTTGGAAAAATGAAATTTCTCGATATAAATTGTGGTATGAAGGAAAGTTATCTGAATTGTACGGAACTTCTTCTCTGTTGCCGGAGCAATGCATTGTATTGGAAAATCCAATACACTCTGCAATTATGACTTGGACGAAGTTACACCAACAAATTAAATATTTGCAGGTATTGCAGTTGGATTCACAGATATTTTCCGGGAAAAAGGTTTTGGATCTAGGAGCGGGACCTATGCCGAGTGCTACTTGTTTTTCTGGATGTGAACTATATGCTTTGGACCCGTTAATGTCTGTTTATAGAGATTTAGGGTTTCCACATGAATTGTATCCGGATGTTCATTTTATAGAAGCTTATGCTGAAAAACAACCTTTTGAGGATAATTTTTTTGATGTAGTAATATCTGTCAATGCAATTGATCATATCGATTCTTTAGAACTAGTAGGAATGGAATTACAAAGGGTTTGCAAACCGGATTGTTTTTTTACGATGCATGTTCACTACCATTCGGCAACGGTTTGTGAACCAATAGAGATTAGCGATATTCTATTTAAAAAAGTATTTAACTGGGTTAAAAATCTTCGAGTCGTTTCACGTTCACAATATTCTTATGGTTCAGTTATTCCGGAATGGGAACAATATGTTTTGTGGAGTAATTTCTAAGTGAAGAAATCTATTGTTTGTTGTGTGAAATCACTTGTGGAGAAGAATTATAAGCTTTTATCGATATTTGTTTTGATCTTATGAAAATAAAGTTTTACCTTGCATTCAATAATTTGAATGTATATGATGAAAGACCCTAAACTAATTCTGAATCTGCTATTTTTTTTCTGTCTGGTGGCTTGCGGTGACGGTACAAGTGTATCTCCCTTATTGATTGAAGCAGAGAAATACATGAATGAAAGACCGGATAGTGCGTTATTACTATTAGATAGTATAGCACATCCGGAAAATCTTTCACAGGAACAAAATGCTCTCTGGTGTTTATTGTTGACTCAGGCACAGGATAAAAATATCATTACTCCTACATCTGACTCTTTGATAAATGTAGCAGTGGATTATTTTGAAAAGACTGACAATATGGAGAGAAAGGCACAAGCTTATTATTGCCAGGGAAGAGTCTTGACTGATATGTTGCTTTTTGATAAAGCGATTATCAGTTATTTAAAAGCGGAAGAAATGGTACTGCAAACTACTGATTATAATTTGCAGGCACGTATTTATAATCATTTGGGAGATTTGTATGATAAGACTTCGTTTTACGAAGATGCTTTATCTTGTTATCAAAAAGCGTATGATTCTTATAAATTAGCAAATAATTTATTGGGTGTGGCTTTTGTATTGAGAGATATAGGATCGTCTTATGAGTATCAGAATCAATTAGATAGTGCAACTTCCTATTTAAAAAAATCATTGGAAATATCAGATGAGAATGGCTGGAATGATTTGAGTAGGAGCCTTCTTGTCTGTCTAGGGAATATTTGTGAAAGTCAATCATCATATTCGGAAGCAGTTGAATATCTTTATAAATCTATGAGTGGGGTAGAAGAAGATAACCTATCCTATTCTTTATATTATTCGTTAGGTTACTTATATCGACAGGTAGGACTATCGGATTCTGCATTTTATTATTTGAATAAAGCTATGGACAGTTCTGACTTGTATATACAGTGTCAATTGAATAGGGAGTTTTCTGTCTTATTCTTTGAAAGTAAAGATTATGAAACTGCATTTGAATATAATGAACGATATATATTATTACGTGATTCGATAGACATATTTATCAACCTGAAAAA
>NZ_QSDP01000202.1:0-3273 GCF_003463685.1 Parabacteroides sp. AM58-2XD | reverse complement strand
ATAATAAGACGAAGGGGAGCATTAACCTTAAAAGACTTAAAGCTGGATGGGATGAGAACTTTTTGGAGACACTTTTACAAGAGAATAATTTTTAATGCGTCTGCCCTGAGCTGACGAAGGATATCGTTTCACATTAACTCCAAACATAGTTACCCAAAAAAAATTTGATATATTCAACGGTAAAATTGCACTTACTGCTATCGGAGAAATAAACGATATCATTTATATGACACCTTACAATATTATGGATAAACCTTATACATTCAGTTCGATAAAAAAAGTGGAAAAGCTTATTATCAGAAAATAACATACCCAGAAAATCATTTTGAATTGAAAGAAGGTAGTATCTTCACTCCTTCTTTTATCTCTACCGATAGTAAGTATCTAATCGATTTTGAATCTACAAACAATGAAAACAATCCTATAGTCGTACTGGTCGAACGTTAATAATGAACTATAAATTGAATGATCATGAAACTTATATTCCTTTCTTTGTTTTCTGTATCCTTATCTCTTGTTCTACGCCTCATCAAAAGAAAATCAGCTTGGAACAGGCGCTTTCCTTTGCTGGAGAGAACAGAATAGAATTGGAAAAAGTTTTCGAACATTACAAAAATGATTCGCTGAAATTGAAAGCAGCAGAATATCTAATCACAAATATGCCCCTGCATTTTTCCAGAGTCGAATACTACTTGTCGCCGGAAGGTAAACAATATATACCGGATATTGTTTGCTTTCCGGATAAGGACGCTGTAAAAAAGCATTGCGACTCGCTACGGAACAGAGGATACACAATCCAGGGAAATAACATTTATGACAGTAAAACACTCAAAAGCGATTTTTTGATCCGGAATATCGATCTGGCTTTCCTGGTTCGGGAAAAGTCTTGGGCAAAAGATATTCCTTTCGAGGATTTTTGTCGGTATATTCTCCCTTACAGGACTCAAGTAGAACCCGTTTCCAACATGCGTCGGGAATTCATGGAAAAATATTTACCTCTGATTGATTCGGGAAAAGTTAACAATGCCATTGATGCCTGCAAAATAATCAATTCACAATTAATGAAAGAGTTGGTTTATAAAGATACTGGTTCTCCCCTCTATCCTACCGTCGAAAGCACATATCACTCCGGCAGAGGTAGTTGTGAAGATTTGTGTAACTTGGCTACATTATTAATGCGTGCTGTAGGCATTCCTGTTGCCGTACAACTTACCACCTGGACCAAAATGGATTTAGCACACAGTTGGGGTGTTGTATTGCATGATGGAAAGTTTTATAATTTCAGCCCAGTCTACGGTCAACCTGACACATATAGAGAAAAACTGAAACTACCAGCTATCTGAAACCCGCCAAGGTATATCGGTTGTTATTTGATCCCGAATTTAAGGAAACCGATATTAAAGACGACGGTTATATCACAAATCTGAAAAGTCCACTATTAAGAGATGTGACAAAGGAAGAAGGATATCAGGTTCTGGATATTTGTATCGAGACAGACAAACCTGTATCTTCTTCCATAAAACAGATTTACCTCTGTACATACAATGATTATGATTGGAAACCACTTGCCATAGGTAGCCGAAAAGGTTCTACATGCAGATTTAAAGATATTGTAGGTAATAATGTTTTTATTATTGCCGAAGCCTCAAACACACAGTCTTTACAGTATATTACCGCTCCTTTCATCTTAAAAAAAGATGGCGACATTCATAAATTAATTCCTCAAAAAGAATTAAGTCAATCCTTCACGTTCAACAAACGTAAAGATAAATTAAATCAAAAACATACGTTACATTACTGGGACGCAGACAAAAATGGGTTTATCTCTTTAGAAGAGATGAGTTCGACAGATACAACACAGACGTACAATCAAATACCGAAAAATGCTCTATTATGGTTTACTGTTCCGGAAAGAATACTGAATCAAAGGGTATTTTATATTGAAAACGACAGTATAAAATATTAGTCACCATATGAAAAAGCAACCCCATAAACTGATCAATAAAGTCATTGACATTGTCTTCTGGCTATGTATGACAGTGACTCTATGGTTTGTTTTACAGGTATTTATCTTTGCCTCTTTCAAAATCCCCAGCGATTCGATGGAACCGGGATTAATTACAGGAGACAATATACTTGTCTGGAAACCAACCATTGGACCTCGCATATTCAACCTGTTTGCCTCCATGAGAAACGAACAAACAGAGATTTATCGCATTCCCGGTTTCAAAAAGATAAAACGCAATGATATTCTGGTTTTCAATTTTCCGCATCCAAACAGTTGGGATAAAATTGAAATGCATATACTCAAATATTATATCAAACGGTGTGTCGGAATACCGGGAGATACCTTATCCATCCGAAACGGATTCTTTCATGTGGAAAGCGTACAAACGCCTCTCGGCAACATGGAGTCACAAAAAGGAATAGCTGCGACTGAGAAATTTCAAGACGGTATATTCCAGAGTTTCCCATTCGACAGCATCATCGGTTGGAACATCAAAGATTTCGGACCGCTCTATATACCGGCAAAAGACGATTCCATTACTTTAGATCGTACAAACTTCCGGTTATATAAAAAGCTGATCGAATGGGAACAACAGGGTAGTCTTCAATACAAGGATTCTACGACTTTTCTTAATGGAAAGCCGATCTACGGATATCGTTTCCAAGAAAACTATTATTTCATGGCAGGCGACAAAGGCATGAACTCACAGGATTCACGCTATTGGGGATTACTACCTGAAGAATATATCGTCGGGAAAGCATGGATTATATGGAAATCGGTAGACCCATATACGGATAAATTCAGATGGGACAGATTTTTGAAAATTATTCACTAATAGAATTGATTATAAAGCAATTCCACCATATATGTATCAAAATTACAGTAATATGAAATTAAATCTGTTTGCCACAATTGTACTTGGGCTGTATCTGTTTCTTTTATCGGGATGCAGCAACACCAACAATAGACAATTGGAATTAGCCTTACAAACCGCAGGAAATAACCGGCAGCAACTTGAAAAAGTTATACAACATTATAAAGGAGATAAACAAAAAGAAGATGCTGCAAGGTTTCTGATACGGAATATGTTGGGAAAATACTATCAGGAAGGAGATCGAATTGATAAATTCCACCAGTTTATCGACTCTGCATACCAGATAAAACAAGAAGAATACGACCAGCAGACTATAAATGACACTTATAGGACAAACAACAAACACCAACAAGACGACGCTAAGCAACAAGCTGACTTGCAACAACTAAAT
>NZ_QSDP01000201.1:0-3307 GCF_003463685.1 Parabacteroides sp. AM58-2XD | reverse complement strand
TTTCAATGCGTTATTTCGTAGTAAATGTTATAATAAAGGCTTTTATAATCGGTGGATTATCTTTTACTATTACATATATATTGAAGCAATTTTTTCAACCTCTGGATTTTTATTTACTTTTATATTTTGCACATTTCTTTTTTTTGTAACTGCTTGTTTGGTGTTTTTTGGGGGGCTAAAAAAAATAGAGAGAGAGATGATTCGTACCTATAGTAATAAATTTTTTCAAAGATAGATGGATCATGAAATATTTTTCTACTGATAGTCAGATGGATATTGTAAATAGTGCCGTTGTAAAGGCTTCAATGTCGACTTCCTTTGATTCAGTAAACCAACATCCAGAAGGATTGTTTCGTTATAAGGTAACTAAGTTTTTAGGTAAACGGAAGGAAATATATGGGAATTACCCTATAGGATTCCTGTATTGGGGGCTTTCTGAATATGTACTTATGCATAATGAAACAAATCTAATTTTACGCATGGACAAGAAGATTACTGGAATATTTCGTGAAGATGGGAGTCTTAAGTATAAAATTTCTGTGATAGATCAAGTCCCAATAGGATGTTGTTTTATCAATATGTATAAGTTAACCTTTGATGATAAATATGAAATTGCTGCACATTACATTGCAAATTATTTGTTGGGAAGATTTAAAACCGATAGGATTCTATATCGCTGTCATTCAAATGTTCAATTGGTGGATACATTGGGAATGGTTGTTCCTTTTTTATGTATGTATAGTGAACTGGTAGGGGATGAAAAGTATTATAATATAGCTCGAAATGTTTATGATGAATTCTTAACACATGCAAATACTTCAACAGGTTTTCCTGTACATGGTTATGATATTACTACTGGAATCCATTTGGGTAGTAGTAATTGGGGAAGAGGATTAGGTTGGTATTTGTTGGCCAAAGCCTATTTGGGTGATAAAAATAATTCTATTAATTCTCTATTGTCATCAATAACCTATGTTCAATTCCCTTTTCAAGGTTACTCGATAGTAGATTCATCTGTTGCTTTACTCTGTGAATTGTATAAAGTATTAATATATTCAGATTATACTCCAAATTTTTCTCAATTACATTCTTTTATTCGTCAAGATGGGTTGATTGATTTTTGTACAGGAGATACATGTGGATTCAATGACTATGCTTCTTATTATGGTTTAGGAGGATTAGCTAATGGCTTATATTTACTTTTATTGTCAAAATCAAATGTATGAATATTGCGATTGTAACTCAGCCTATTAAGGCAAATTATGGAGGAGTGTTGCAGAACTTTGCATTACAAAGTGTATTGATAAAGTTAGGTCATAACCCAGTGACTATAGATTATCGCGATAGTAGTCCTTTATGGTTTTATCTGTTCCAGACAGTTAAAACAATTTTATTATATCCATTTTCTTCGAAGAGAAGAGCATTGACTCCTTATAGAAATGTTTTTCCACGTGATAAACGAATAATGAATTTTGTTCATAAATATATTAAATTAACTGATAGCCAGTATTTATCTTATAATAGAGAGATTGTTCAAAAATATAAAATTGGTGCTGTAATAGTTGGTAGTGATCAAGTTTGGCGTCCGAGGTATAGTCTAATTGTTTATATGATACATATCTTTCTTTTCTAAAGAATGAAAAACTAATAAAAATGTCTTATGCGGCTTCTTTTGGAGTTGATTCTTGGGAATATACTGATAAACAAACAAAAGTATGTAAAGAATTAGTAAAACAGTTTAATGCAGTTTCTGTACGTGAACACAGCGGGATTCATTTATGCCAAAAATATTTAGATGTTAAAGCTAGCGAAGTATTAGATCCTACTTTACTTTTATCAAATGATGATTATTGTTCACTATGTTCTGATATACCTGTAAATTGCAAAAGATATGTCTGTTGCTATATGTTAGATACTAGTAGTGAGAAGATGGTAATTATAGAAGAGTTTTCGCGTGAAAATAATTACGAAATAATTGTTTTTTCGGCTCATGATAGTATTACATATTCTGTGGAAGAATGGTTGGCTTTATTTAGAGATGCAAATTTTGTGATAACAGACTCTTTTCATGGAACAGTCTTTTCTATTATATTTCATAGAGAATTCTATTCTTTAATCAATGCAGATAGAGGAGCTACTCGTTTTGTTTCATTGTTATCAAAATTTGGGTTGGAATCACGTGTAGTAGTAAATGCTAAGTTGGAAAATACTCCAATAGATTGGACTGTTGTTGATTCTAAGAAAAATGAAATGATTAATAAGAGTCTAGATTATTTGCGTAATGGATTATCTTAATAAAGAATTGGTTTCCATAATTGTTCCTGTATATAATTCATCAGCTTACATAGAGAATTGTGTTAATGGATTATTGCGTCAATCATATAAAAATATAGAAATTATATTAGTTGACGATGGTAGTAGTGATGATTCATTAGATAAATGTAGAATCTTGTCACAACTTGATACACGAATTGTTGTTTATTCTAAAAAAAATTTAGGGGCTAGTTCTGCTCGTAATATGGGTATTGAATATGCTCAAGGTTATTGGCTTGTATTTGTTGATTCTGATGATACTGTAAAGGTTGATTATGTTAAGCATTTGGTTGATGGAGCATATTTGAGTAGTGTCGATTTTGTTATATCAGGAATTCAATATTGGAATACTCAAACTGAGTCTAGAATAGATAAAGTTTATGAAAAAATATTGTTAAAAGAAGATAATCTAGTAGAGTGTATAGTGAAATATCGAATTTATGAAAATGGGGGACCTATCTCTAAGTTATATAAGGCATCAATTATTCACGATCATTCCATTCGTTTTAATGAAAATTTGCATTATGCAGAAGATTGTGATTTTGTGTTGAAATATATTTCATTTATAAGTTCTTTATTATTTATAAATTCAGTTGATTATATATATAGATTAACTCCAAATTCATTGTCGCATCGAAGATTGTCTCTTGCTACTGAGGAAATGTGTCTTTTAGAAATGCAGAAAAGATATCAAGATTTATCCTCAAGATTTAAAGGATATAATTTGAATTTATATAAAGCTTCAATAATACAATATTATCTTCGAGTCTTTTAGAAATGCAGAAAAGATATCAAGATTTATCCTCAAGATTTAAAGGATATAATTTGAATTTATATAAAGCTTCAATAATACAATATTATCTTCGAGTATTATTAGGAATTACAGATCCTCAAGATTTAAAGGATATAATTTGAATTTATATAAAGCTTCAATAATACAATATTATCTTCGAGTATTATTAGGAATTACAGATTCTGATTTATGTATAAGTGA
>NZ_QSDP01000200.1:0-3627 GCF_003463685.1 Parabacteroides sp. AM58-2XD | reverse complement strand
ATATAATAATATACACATAAAAAGGCGGATAATTAAGCTTAAATAAAATATAAGATACTGGTAAAATTGAGAGAAGTATTAGACTAACCACTATCTGATATATTTTAATCATACCTGTTGCCTTTATTGCATTAACTAAAGGTTCAGACATACAATCAATTAAAGACAACATCAATGCTAAACGAACAAATGCAACCGTATAGTCAGGAACATTATTTAGCCATAATCTAAGTAAATAAGGAGCTTCAGAAATAACAGGAACGGTAAAAATCAGCATTAAAAAAAAAGCATAGAGCGATCCCCTAGCAACAAGTTCATGTAGTCTACTCACTTCATTAGAAGCATAACTTTTGATTATTTGTGGATTTATAGCTGTCAAAAAATTAGTCCAAAAACTATTCAAGGTTGCCTGAACTTGAACAGCAATAGCACGAGCAGAATTTACAACAGGACCAAAAAATATATTCAATAATATATTCACTCCTTGAGTTACACCTATATATGCAACATTACCCAAAATACTCCAAACCGTGAATCCTAACATCGGTTTGATGATTTGCTTATCATAAATCCATATTATTCGACATTCCTCATACTCTTTTTTACTATAAACACGATATATTAGAGCTATAAATGTACTTACAAATAATTGAAGAACAGCATAAAGAATTAAACGATCGACTTTTCCTATCAAAAGGCAGTAAACAACAGCTAATTTAAAAAATGCATTTAAAAGTTCAACATAAGTATAAACATTCATTTTCTCATGGGAAATAATTGCAGCATTATATGGAACCTGCGTTACACTAACTATCATTGACAAAATAGAACACTGATATACCCACATTGCAGCTATCATTCTATCCTCAGATATTACCAATTTATTAACAACAAACCATAGACCTACAGTCTCTGCTAAAAGCAGTATCAACAAGCTTACAGCTATATGGATTTCAAAAGCTACAGAAAACACCTTTTGTGCACGACAAATATCCCCCTTTCCGATCTCAATAGTTAAAAATCTACTAGTAGATAAGGACATAGCAGCATTAATGAAAGATAACATAGATACAACACCACCCACTACGCCATAAATACCAAAGTCTTCTACCCCTAACGTTGTCAATACAACACGAGATGTATATAATCCGACTATCATAGTTAAGAACATACGCAGATAAAGCATCATTGTATTCTTAGCTATAATTTTATTACTAGAGTATGACATACAAGTAAACTATAAACACTCAAAAAAGGCATACTCCCTTCATTAGGGCATTTTAACAATGCCCCAAAAGTACCTGCACTTATTTAAAGATTTTTTGAAAACATCCAATGAAATTCTATACAGAACCCGTGTAGCTTCAATGTACTGATTATGATACATAATCGCGATCTCCACACCAGCAAATGATAATCTCTATTATTGATCCAGCACCTCATATTCCGAATTCTTACTCTTGAACTCGGGTACAATTCCTTTCATCATACGGACGGTCTCCATTTTGTCAACTTTGATCGCGAGATCAATCAGCGGAGTCATGACCGTACAGATATCATCGTAGTCGTATTCGCGGACTTGGGCACGGTAGATCTTTTCGTTCTCCGTAGGGAGGACGTTCTCTTTAGTTGCCAGAAGTTCCTCATACAATTTTTCTCCCGGGCGAAGACCGGTGTATTGGATTTCGATATCCTCGCCGGGGACAAGACCTGCCAGTTCAATCATACGACGAGCCAGATCGGCGATCTTTACAGGGGTTCCCATATCGAATACAAAGATTTCATTACCCTTGCCCATAAATGCTGCTTCGAGTACCAAACGACACGCTTCCGGGATTGTCATAAAGTAGCGGATGATGTCGGGATGAGTTACTGTCAAAGGGCCACCTTTTGCCAATTGTTCACGGAAACGGGGAATAACAGAACCGTTACTTCCTAAAACATTACCAAAACGAGTCGTGATAAAACGGGTTTTACCCGGATGCAAACCTTTGCTGATAGCGATACTTAAACTTTGTACATAGATTTCTGCCAGGCGTTTGGAAGCTCCCATTACGTTAGTCGGATTAACCGCCTTATCGGTAGAAATCATTATGAATTTATCTACATTGTATTTGACAGCCATATCCGCCACATTACGGGTTCCATATACATTCGTATGGACTGCTTCACAAGGATTTTCCTCCATCAAAGGTACGTGCTTATAAGCTGCCGCATGAAATACATATTGAGGTTGGAAACGCAAGAAAAGAGACTCTACACGGTCGATCATCCGGATATCTCCCATTACGGCAGCAAACTCTACCTGAGGAAATTTTTCTTCCAGTTCCAAACGTATGTTGTGCATAGGGGTTTCTGCACTGTCGAACAAGATCAATTGCTTCAGATTGAATGTACATAGTTGACGGCATAATTCGCTACCGATAGAACCGGCGGCTCCGGTTACCAAAACAACTTTGCCTTTCAAGGAAGTGGCGATTTCAGTCATATTGATACATATTTCCTCACGACCTAATAAATCTTCTATATGTACTTCAGGGAGATTACGGAAATTAACCTTACCTTTCTTCAATTCATCGACAGAAGGAAGCATCAACATACGAACTTTCTTCTTTTCACAATAACGGACTAAACGCTCACTCTCTTCCTTTACTAAATGATAGTCCGTAAACAATACTGCTTTAATATTTTTCCTATTAACCAAATGGTTAAAGTCTACCTGCTTTTTAATTGAATAAATTCTGTATTTTCCTACACGTAAACAGGTATGATCTCCAAAGCGCAGGAAACCACAAACTTTATACAATAGTTTGTCACTCAGGGAAGCATCAAACAAGAAAGTTCCAGACTTATCACCCTGATAGATCAATAGTTTCCCTTGATTTAAGGATACACTATTGACTATAATTGTATAGAAAACGATCATGAAAACACGGAGTATTGTCAAAAGGAAGAAGGTAAGGAACAAGTCTACTACAGCTCCTAAGGCTAATTCACGAGGAGATTGAATCGTCGTGGTCAGGTAAACCAAAACGACAATGAAAAGTACCTTTATTAATGAGGATAAAGCAAGACGTCCAGTTTCTGTAAATGCAGAATGCCGGATCACACCTTTATAGGTCTGGCACAAAAAGAAACTCACCAGACTACAGCAGAAAGAAATGGATAATATATGAAAAAGAGAATCGTCTACAAGCTCTGTTCCAAGGATATACCACAGGAATGACAGAGAAGTAGAAGTAGCCAGAATTGATAGAAATAAATCAATAAATAGGACGATCCAACGGTTAAAAAATTTAACGCGTGATAACACTAGTGCAAAACCATTGATATTCATAAGTTGTAAATTAAGGATGTTATGTAAAAAAGTTCGTCAGTCCCAAGCGGCCAACCTACATAAATCATTGTAATTCTTATACTTAAAGGTCATTGGAGTGACTAGAAAAACGATCGTTTTTCTAGTTCACTATATTTGCCTAATTTTTGTTAACCTATGATTGAAGCGGCTTTTTGAAAAAAAACGAATTAAAACATTGAAGAACAAATAGATAATTTCTCAAAAACTCTTTGTATTTCAATAAATATCACTTACCTTTGCAGCACAAAAAAAATGACTAGAAAAAACGA
>NZ_QSDP01000020.1:0-67377 GCF_003463685.1 Parabacteroides sp. AM58-2XD | reverse complement strand
ATGTAGACAGCGACCTGTTACACGAGGATCTGTCACTTCTGAAAAATAATTAGAGGTATTCATTTTGCAATGATAAACTTTTTAGAGGAATTTTGGTGCGGTCGCCCTGTCCTGAATGTAGAAATCAGATGCTTTGTTTTAATTATTTGTATAGTGATTTGATTAGTGTCGGGTCGAGTGATACAGGCGGATTGAAGCGGTCGGATGCCATATATTGCAGGATGCTTTGCCTGAACTGGCGGGCAGCCGGACGTTTATCCAGTTCCGTTTGCAGATCGGCACTGCATACCATCAGTTTGCCGTTACCGACTTTACCTTCCAACAGGATTCCCAGCTTCCGGTTTGTGAACCAGTCGTCGATCAGATGTACAACCGGGCGGTAATCTGCAGGGAAGTCGTCCAGTACCATCGCATTGCAATGGCTTACCAAGTCCCACCATTGATAATCGCTATATTTCTCTGTGGGGAAAGCTGCCAGTGCCGGGTGTTTGGGATCACAGAGGATACCGAGCGTATGAGGCGGTTGTTTGTTGGTCCAGGCCGTGTTCCAGAAAATAGAGGAGAAGCCGACACTGATATTTCCTCCCTTTTCCGGCAGGATGCTTCCGGGTGACAACAAGAGCAGGACGTTTTCTCCTTTTTCCAGTTGTGCCATGGCCTGGTTATCCAATGCCGAAGTGATATAAGGTTGTTTATCTACCGTTTCTTGTTTTGCCGGATATACCAGATGTTCCATAGGTTTTTACTGCCGGTTTCTTTCACTTCCGCGCTAACCACCAATTGCGTCGGTTTTTCTATGCCGGAGAATGAATATTCGATATTTCCGGCAGGAATGCAATTGGTTACGGGCAGGTCTTTCACGAAGTTGCCCTGTGCAATCTTTTCTCCTACCTGGTTGCTGATCTCCCAGGTGATATTGGCTGCCTGTAACGGTTTTTCTCCGAAATGTGCCACTTCGAGGGGGACGTTCAATGTCTCGTTGTTCAGCCAGACCATTTTCGGGAAACGGACAAGAGGAACTGTTTTGTTACAGAAAGTACTATACTCTTCCGGTGTTACATAACCTTTTTCTTCCCAGAAGGGATCAAGAACGCCGACAAGGGCTGTTCCTTGTCCTGGAAAATCATGGAGGTCGAGTAATTGGAAGCCGGCGAAACCGGGCGTACGGAGAGCCCCTTCAATGTCTGCTTTGTAGCAAAGTGTTTGCAGGCGTCCGGATGCAAACAGGAAATCGTCTGCTAAGTCAGCCATATGATGTTCTTTCAAGGTTTCCTGAAATATCTCGAAGTTTTTAGCTTTCAGTACTCCTGTGTATTTTTCTATTTCTTTGAAATTCGGATAGACACACCACTGTCCGACTTCGTGGCTGACAGTCGGCATATTTTTCCGGATAATGTCGGCAAAGTCAAAGTCAGTACGGGGTTGTTGTGCGTTGATGATACTGTTCATACCTTCTCCCCAACGTTGGATGCGTGGTTCCATAGGATCCCAATAGTCGGCGTTTTCAACATAAGGCCAGCCACCGGCACTTGTATAGACGCGGCGGAGGTCTTTTGATTTCCAATAATTTATCAGGCCTGACAAATATGTAGCCTGATTGGCTCCTCCCGGCTCGTTACCGTAAGCCATCATACAGAAAGAAGGATGATTACCGTACTCTTTTAGGATGCGGTCGCTTTCGTCACGGAACCATTGGTCGGAGTAACCTCCGTCGCCAACTGTTGCCCAGCCTGCGCATTCGACTTGTAGGTAAATACCCATGCTGTCTGCTACTGCGAAAGCTGCTTCCGGTGGACAC
Organism: Parabacteroides sp. AM58-2XD; assembly: GCF_003463685.1. Taxonomy (NCBI): domain Bacteria; kingdom Pseudomonadati; phylum Bacteroidota; class Bacteroidia; order Bacteroidales; family Tannerellaceae; genus Parabacteroides; species Parabacteroides sp. AM58-2XD. The sequence continues at coordinate 65,579 of NZ_QSDP01000020.1, read as the reverse complement.
CAGGAATGGAAACGGACATGATTTAGACCGTGTGCTTTGCATTGGTTATATATTTTTGTCCAGTAAGTATTGTCCATTGCCGGATATCCTGTTAGTGGGAATATACAACATTCCAGAGTCCCGCGAAGGAATACTGGTTGTCCGTTTATTTCGAAACGCGTACCGTTCGCCTTAAACTCCCGGAGACCGAATGTGCGGCATTGTTCTTCTTTATTTTCGCCGTTTTTGATAACTGCACGTAAGGTGTAAAGGTTCGGAGTGTGTTCAGACCAGAGCTGAGCGTCATCACCCATTGCTAGAGTGGCCTCCTGTATCATACCGGAACCGGAAGTGATCTCTATTTTGTAAGGTTTGCCAACGATACTTCCATTTTTCTTCTCTATCTGAAGAAGTAGGGAAGAACTGTTCGTTCCGATTGTTCCGTCCAACGAGACTATAGCTTTGATCGTTTTGTCTGTGATATTCGGGTAAATCTGTATATCGTCTATGTAGAGGGACGGTTTGGCTGTCAGGCTGATTGTCCCGATGACACCATTCCAGTTCGATTGGGTATGGTCGGATACACTGTGTGCGTTTGTGCCTACTTCTATATTTACCCGGTTATCTACGCGGAGAGTTAACGTGTGTTTTCCGGGGGACAATTCATTAAAAGTGTGTCTGTACGGAGTGGACAATGATTCGTGTTTCCCCATTTCCATGCCATCCAGAAAGAGCGTCGTTTCCCAGTGCGTGCGTTCCAGTTCGAGTTCTACCGGCCGGCCGTTCCATGAAGCAGGTATCTCTACTTCCTTCTGATACCATGCAACTCCTACATAGTGCTTGTCCGGGTTCAGCCAGAAAGGAACTTTGATATTTCCCGGCTGACGGAATTTCTCATATTGGGGAGCATCGTACCATGATCTGTCGACGATTTGTCCGGTCCAGGCTGTTTCTATTCCGACATTGTCGCCATAACCTTGTTCCTGTAATGAACCAGGTAAATGAATTGTGTCGTTTAAAGATTTGTTATACCATTGTTCAGTTAATCCGATGTCATTAGGATCGAGGGCAAATAGCCATTTCCCTTGCAGGGATTGTTTGTCATCAACCTGACGGCAGGCCATTAGGGATAAAAAGATAAATAGGACTGATAAGTACTTTTTCATGAGTATTTAATAATATGTGAAATTATGATGCAAAGGAATCGTGTTCTCGATAAAAAATCAATAGATAATTTATTCTTATAGATGGATTATATTCTGATTTGGTAATTTCTTTTCTTTATTTTTTCTTTTATTGGTCGTTCGGTAAACGGTTACTTATGCATTAATAATATAGAGGCAGGTCTAAATAGTAAAAAGGTACATCCAATCTTGATTTACACTTGGTATAAACCGATTAAGAAGTACCTCTTATTTATAAATTATTTAAATATACGACTGTTTACAACCATTCTTTCATAAACGCATCCATTTCTTCCGCATGTTCTTCCAAGCTTTGCAGCAGTTTGAACTGGGCTTTTGTACGGATCAGATTATGTTTCGGGCTGTGGATCTTATAATATGTATCACCGTTGATATAGTCTGTCAGGAAGCGTACGGTCTGCATGTAAGTCAGCAGGCGGCCACCATAAGGAAGCAGACTGATTTCGAGCGGAGAAGGAATGCCTTGGCTGTTTCCATGTAACCACGGGTATAAGCCTTAAAGATATCCATGTTTACATTTACATTGTCCAGATTTTCATCATCTTCGGCACCAGTATTGGCACCAGTACGGATAAAGTCACCGATATCGGACAATACGAATCCCGGCATTACCGTATCCAGGTCGATTACACAAAGTACCTTGTCGGTATCGGCATCGAACATCATGTTATTAACTTTCGTGTCGCAATGGTTGGTACGTTTCTGCAACTTGCCTTCACGGTACAAACGTTCCTGAATGCACATTGCTTCGGCACGTTTTTCAATTTCTTCGATCAGATCTTTCACTTCTTCCAGACGTCCGGCAGCGTTAGCCTTTACTGCATCGTGGAATTGCTCCAGACGGAATTCCATATTGTGGAAGTTAGGAATTGTTTCTCCCAGTGAACCTTCAGGCAGGTCTGCCAGCATAGACTGGAAATCACCGAAAGCCTTACCGGCTTCGTATGAGAGTTCCGGAGTTACTTCTTCGTAGCTTTTGCTGTTGGGGATGAACAAGCATACACGCCAATAGCTGTCACCATCGAAATAATATGGTTTACCATCTTTAGTTGGAAGAAAAGTTAGTACTTTACGATTGATATCGCTTTCGCCTTTAGCTTCCAGTTTTTTGCGGATATGGGTCGTTACAATATTGATATTGTTTTGTAACATATCTACATTGGTAAAAATCAGATGGTTGATACGTTGTAATACGTATTTGATCTCGCCTTTTTCGTTTGTTACTTTCAGCGTGTCGTTAATGTGTCCGTTTCCGAAAGGTTCAGCGGAAACAACTTTTTCTGCCAGTGTGAACTGGTCGAGAATGTTCAGTAATTCTTCTTTTGTTTTTGCCATGGTATTTATTAATTGATAATTGACTATTGAAAACAAGTTGTTGTACTCTTTTCAATCATGCTTGCAAATGTAAAAATAATCTTTGATAAAATAAAAAAGGCAACGAATCTGTTCGCTGCCTTTTTTATAAATTCATTTTGAATTGTTAATTGAACTTTGTCAATCTTCAATTATTTTTTGTTGCGGTTACCGTAACGGCTCATGAACTTATCAACACGTCCTGCTGTATCCACCAGTTTAGATTTACCAGTGTAGAACGGGTGAGAAGTATTAGAAATTTCGACTTTTACCAACGGATAAGTAACACCGTCGATTTCGATAGTTTCCTTTGCATTGATAGTTGAACGAGTGATAAATACATCTTCGTTTGACATGTCCTTGAATACTACAGGACGATAGTTTTCAGGATGAATTCCTTTTTTCATTGCTTCTTTATCTAATTTAATTTATACTCTTATTAGTTTGGTAACCGGTAAATTGGCTTGCAAAGGTATGGATTTGCTTCAAACTAACAAAGAAAATCGAACTATTTTTTCTGAAGGCGTTACTTTTGTATTATTTTATATGCTTAAAAGCATAAAGTTTTCAGAGAGTTCTTATCTTTGTGCAGAATTTTCAATCATTAACGTAATAATATATACTACAATGGTAAATTACAAAGATTTAGGTTTGGTGAACACAAAAGAAATGTTCGCTAAAGCCATCAAAGGCGGATATGCAATTCCGGCTTTCAACTTCAATAACATGGAACAGATGCAGGCTATCATCAAGGCTGCTGTTGAAACAAAATCTCCGGTTATCCTTCAGGTTTCTAAAGGTGCTCGTCAGTATGCTAATGCAACACTGTTGCGTTACATGGCTCAGGGTGCAGTTGAATATGCAAAAGAATTAGGCTGTCCGAATCCTCAGATTGTTCTGCACCTGGATCACGGTGATACATTTGAAACTTGCAAGAGCTGTATCGACTCAGGTTTCTCTTCTGTAATGATTGACGGTTCCCACCTGCCTTATGAAGAAAACGTAGCTTTGACTAAGAAAGTTGTTGACTATGCTCACCAGTTCGATGTAACAGTTGAAGGTGAACTTGGTGTATTGGCTGGTGTTGAAGACGAAGTTTCTTCAGATCATCACACATATACTGACCCTGAAGAAGTAATCGATTTCGCTACTCGCACAGGTTGCGATTCTTTGGCTATCTCAATCGGTACTTCTCACGGTGCTTACAAATTTACTCCGGAACAGTGCCACATCGACCCGAAGACTGGCAAAATGGTTCCTCCTCCATTGGCATTCGAAGTATTGGATGCAGTAATGGAAAAACTTCCGGGATTCCCTATCGTTCTTCACGGTTCTTCTTCTGTTCCTGAAGAAGAAGTTGAAACAATCAACAAATTCGGTGGTGCTTTGAAGGCTGCTATCGGTATTCCTGAAGAAGAATTGCGTAAGGCTGCTAAATCTGCTGTTTGCAAGATCAACATCGACTCAGACTCTCGTCTGGCTATGACTGCTGCAATCCGTAAGACTTTCGCTGAAAAACCGGCTGAATTCGACCCACGTAAATATCTGGGCCCGGCTCGCGATAACATGGAAAAACTGTACAAGCACAAAATTCTTAATGTACTTGGTTCAGACAATAAACTTTAATCAGATAACGGATTAAATATATAAGGAAGCCATCCCGTGTTTGCGGGGTGGCTTTTTGTTTTTTCTCCTTTTTTATTGTATAAATATAAAATTAAATATTTTATTATTTGTAAGTTTGTAATTGAATTTTAAGCTTTCTCATGATAACTGGCAAAGTATAAATGGAGCAGAAAATAAGAGAGTTCGATAAGTGGTATGAACAATATGTTGATGAATTGTTTTCGTATGGAATGGCATTCGGTATGGAGAAAGAATATGTGCTGGATGTCATACATGATGTTTTTTTACATTTATACGAATCGGTAAATAAAATAGAAATGCCGGATAATCCCAAGTTTTATTTACTCCGTTCTCTTAAAAACAGAATTATATCCTCTAAACAAAAGAATTTCAATTTATTAAGTCTTGATGACAATATGGAATATGAGTTCCAGATTAAGGTCGATGCACTTGCATTACTGGAAGATGAGGAGGAACGGTTGGCTTATGAAGAACAACTGGATAATTTATTCCGTTTATTGACCAATAAACAGCGTGAGGTTGTTTACTTGCATTTTATGCAGGAACTGAGTTATCAGGAAGTAGCGGAAATTCTTCATATAACGCCTAAAAGTGTACGTAAAATTATTTATCGTGCATTGGAGCGTATGCAAGGAGGAGTAGCTCCTTTATGGCTAGTCTTTATTTTTCTGGTTGAATCGTAAAAAATGAAAAGGGTAACCCCAGATGGAATTACCCTTCCGAATTAAAAACTCATCTGTAGTATTAATCTATTTATTGGTCTTTATTTGTCCCAGAATGGTGCCTGAATAAGTGTCGGGTCCTTATCTATCTCTTCCTGATAAATTGGATACCAATAGAATTTACGTTCATAAACCCGTTTGATGTATTGTGTACGGACGAAGAATGCTTTGGGGTTATTCGGGTCGTCAGAGAATTCTGTTCCGCTGAAATTCATGCCATACATTGGCTGGTCCAAGACTTCTTCCGCTTTTTTCCATCGGCGCAGATCAAAATAGCGGATACCATTTTCACAACACAATTCTACACGGCGTTCATGATAAATAGCCTGTCTGACTTCTTCCTGGCCGTTTAAAGGAATCTTGTTGAAACCATTGCTGTCAATTCCGGTTCCATATTGCGGAACGCCTGCACGTTCACGAATCAGGTTCAGGTATTTTAAAATGTCCGCGTTACCCGGATCACACTCATTCAATGCTTCGGCATAATTTAGGTAAGCTTCCCCTAAACGATAAAGTATTCCTGGGCGATATGGATGTATATTATCACGTTGGTTTTGTTCCAAAGAAACTTTTTTACGATTCAGATAACCATTTTGAGGTGCATCGTGTGTGGGGCCACCATCTTGTTCGTTAGACATCATTTGTACTTCGCGGTTGGCTTGATGGTACCATTGCCGGTTCCACATAACGGTCAGATAGAAACGAGGTTCCCGGTTGATATACATATTATATGTGCCAATAGCTGCAACCTGATTGTAAGTATTGCCGTCTGTACCTACAGAATCGACTGTTGCTCCCGGGCAATTGCGATACAGGTTGTATTTGGTTTTGCGGATATCAGGCTGGCTGGAGAAACCACGCTCTGTATAACCTGACTTTTCATTGATAACCGGCGAACCGTAGTTACTTTTATAACCGGTAATGGGTAATGAACCATCTTTCATGGAGAAGGCATCGACTAATGTCTGATAAATACCTAATCCTCCGTTACCGGATGCTCCGCGTGGAGTAGCATGTTTTTCAAATTCACTGAAGTTGCTGTCTGAACGAACGAATAATGCTTCCGGATTCACATCTCCACGCAGGAATAGCACGTTATAGCAGGACATGAAAGGATCAATGCTCCCGTCTGCATTGTATTCGCGTACCAAGTCGTGACCGGCAGCATGGGCTGCCTCTATCAATTCCTTGCAGGCATCTGCCGCGCGGTTCCATTTGGAGGCGTCATAAGTCTGGCTAAAACGGTCTTTACCGTCATAGTTTTTTAATCCATTATACCATTCATTGCCGTTGACCAGCGGGCTGGCTGCAAACAATAACATACGGGCACGGACTGCGAGACACATAATGGAAGTGGCACGTCCATAGAACTGTGTTGATTCGCTTAGCCAGGAAGTCGGCAGTTTTTTTGATAGGCTGACTAATTGTCCGTCAATCCAGTCAACCATTTCGTCGAAAGGTATCTGCCCGCGCATTAAATTGGGATCATTGACTTCTGCCAATCCGTCGAAGAAAGGAACACTGCCGTATGCTTCAATCATCATCCAGTAATAATAGGCAATCAGAAAGCGGCATTCATCTTTCATTCTTTCTATCTTTTCTTCTGTAACTCCCTGATCCGGAAGTGCATGAGCATTTTCAATAAATTGGTAGGCAGAACGGATACGTACAGGGCATTGACTCCATACTGCTCCGTCCCAGGAGGAACTTGTAAACCATTGTCCAATTACGAAATTCAGTGTATTACCCCACCACTGATACCAACGTTGGGAAGGATCGAGGTCATCTCCCATACTGTCATAACCATAATCTCTCAACAGACTCCAGTAAGGGTCAGGAACCCTGTTATAAACCCCGGAGAGCCAGTCTTCGGTTCTGGTTTTATCGTTAAATACCATTTCCATTGTTAGTGTATCATCCGGTGCATTATCCAGATAATCCGTACAACTATTAAGGGATAAGCCTAAAAATGATAAGCCAATATATTTGAGTAGTTTCATTTTCTATATGTTTTATATTTATTACTCTGTTAGAAATTAATATCCAGTCCGAAAGAGAAAGATTTCATGATCGGGTATTTAGCTCCGTTCGCCGTGTCCAACTCCGGGTCCCAAAGATCGAAGGAGGAGAAAGTGAAGAGGTTGGAACCTTTGGCATAGAGGCGGATATTGGCAAGGCCAACCGAATTAATCCAGTGTTTGGGAAATGTGTAACCGATTTCTATATCTTTCATCCGGAGCATGCTCATGTTACGCAACCACCAGGTCGAATTTTGGCTGTTGTTGGCGTTTGTTCCGTAACTTAAACGCGGGTAGAAGGCATCCTGTTTCGGGTTTTCCTGGGTCCAACGATCGTTGTAGTTGGTCAGGATGTTACCCATAGATCCCTGGGAAACTCCTGGTAAGAAATTGGAAACAACTCCTCCGATAAAACGATAAGTCCGCCCGTTCCCCTGAAAGAAGATATTGAAGTCTACATTTTTATAACGAGCTGTTGCTCCGAAGCCATAGACAATTTCTGGATTGACGGTTCCGCCCATTGCCTTCTCATCCTTATTAGTGATAACGCCATCACCGTCGATGTCCATATATTTAATATCTCCCGGACGGATAGCGCTGAAAGTTTGTGCCGGTATACCTTCTTTTAAAACCAGGTCACCTTTTTCATTTGTAGTGAAATCATCTTCTGTGAATAATCTTTCGGCAACGAGGCCAAATAATTCATTGACAGCTCTTCCGGTACGTTGACGATTTGTTCCGATAACTCCCATCGCTTCATCCATTTCAATAATTTCGTTGTGTGCATAAGTGAAAGTTCCGCGAAAACCCACGTGCAGGTCTTTATTGAACTGTTTATTGTAAGTTAATGAAAGATCTATACCAGTGTTGTTCACTTTACCGTAGTTAGCCCATGGTGTTTTACGGAAACCTGCAGATGTCGGGATATTATTACGTTGCATGAAAATATCACGGCGCTGTTCCTTGAACCAGTCTGCCTGTAATTCCAGAGCATTCCAAAGACCTAATTCTATACCGATATTTAGTTTTTCTACGGTTTCCCATTTCAAATCTGTCACACCAAATTCTCCCTCAAAGCGGGAGGAACGGTTGTAATCGTTGTTTACACCCCATTTATATGATCCGTCCGTGTCTATTGTTGGTAGGAAAGCGAAGCGGCGTCCGTCCAATTGGTCGTTACCGGTCAATCCCCATGATGCGCGGAATTTGATTTTAGAGAAAGTCTCTTTGAATTGTTCCATGAATTTTTCTTCCGAAAGCATATAGCCGACGGCGACAGAAGGGAAGAATCCGTAACGATGTCCTTTTGTGAAATTCTCCGAACCATTATAACCGAAATTGAATTCGGCGATGTAACGGTTGTCAAATGTATAGGAGGCACGTCCTGCTATACCCATGCGGCGGAACGGAACAATATTGCCATCCTGATAATCCCGTTGATTATAGAGGAACATGGCACTGACTGCGTGTTTCTTATTGAATGTGCGGTCGTAAGCTATATTCCCTTCTAGATAAGTGGCTTTATTTCCCCATGCAGACTCGCTTTTTGTATCCAAAAATTCTTGTCCGTCCGTACTGACAGTCAGGATCAGTTCTCCTGTTTCCGGATCTCTGCCTGTTGCCGGATTATAGTAAGTCGGAGTTTTGGAGCGTTTCACCCATGAACTGGAGTAACGGTCGAAAGAAAAGAGTCCTTTTATTTTCAAACCGGGAGTAATAAATTTCAGGTCCTGTTCGATAGAAAATAAGGATTCGACTTTTGAGTTGGTTGTTGTCTGGTAACCATGCTGTGTGGCTTCCGCCCAGGGGTTATGGCGCTCTGTTACACGGACATCGCGTCCACCGGAATACTGGATCGGATGGTAGAAAGGAGGTGTATCAAATGCATAATTCCAAATGTCCTGTCCACTGACTGCCATTCCGTTTTGTTCCTGTAAATATCCCCCTATACTTATGCCGACAACGGTTGTTTTTGTGACGTTAATATCAACATTTGAACGGATATTGTATTTGTTCAGGCGGGTCGACGAATCCCAGTCTTTGCTTTTATCGGTGACAAAAATACCACGTTCCCCATAGTAGGACGCAACTAATGCATAGCGAAGAATATCGCTACCACCTGTAATAGTTAGATCACCTCGTGTATTGGATGCCATGTCTTTTGAAACGGCATCCAACCAGTTTACATTAGGATAAAGCTCCGGATCGACATTATTACGGTAGTTGTTGATTTTTTCTTCTCCGTAAAGAGGATTAGGATTCCCTGCGTCCATATATAGTTCATCCATTAATGAAAGATAATCAGCCGATCCGATATATTCCGGGAGCTGGGTAGGTTGTGTGAAACCTTGTTCGAAGTGAAAATTTACTTTGGGTTTGCCCAGTTGCCCTCTTTTGGTCTTTACAATGATAACCCCATTTGCTCCTCGTACACCATAGACAGCACTGGCAGCAGCATCTTTCAATACAGAGAATGATTCGATTTCTGCAGCGGAAAGATCATCGAGCGTACGTTCTATTCCATCTACCAAAACCAATGGTTTGATACCTGTCCCTTTGAATGAAGATATACCGCGAATCCAGAAGTCGGAACCGTCAGAACCAGGTTCGCCACTACGTTGAACGGCGATCACTCCGGCCAGTTGGCCTGCCAGATTATTGGAAACGGCGCGGGTTGTTCCTTGTTGCAATTGAGCAGGTTCGATGGTCGTGATAGAGCCTACTACGGATACTTTTTTCTGGGAACCGTAACCAACTACTACAACTTCATCCAGGTTGTTTGATTCTTCAGACATATTTACGTTTATATTGATCTGTCTCCGACTTTAATTTCTTGTGATTCGAAACCGATATAGCTGAAAACAAGTACCGTGTTTTTATGAGGAACTTCAATGAAGTAATTACCGTTAATATCGGTAGTTGTACCCTTTGTTGTACCTTTAATAATAACATTGACACCTGGTAATGGAACTTGCTGTGCATCTCTGATTGTTCCGTTGATAGAGATACTTTTTTGCTGTTGTTCTGTTTCTCCTTTTCGCATGATCATTACCTGTCTGTCATTGAGAACGTAGGTAAGACCGGTGTTTTTCAGAATTTCAGATAAAATTTGATCTATCGTTTGAGATTGGATGTTAATACTTACATTTTTACGTAGTTCTAGACGAACTAAGTCAGAATAAAAAAATACATACTCACTATTTTTTTCTACAGACGCAAAAACATCACTGATAGCCACATTTGATAAATCGAGTGACAAACGTGTAGATTGTGCATAGGACAATTCAGCCAAAAGAGATGAATTTACTGTAAAAAGCAAACACAACACTACACAAACTGCGTGTATTTTTCTTTTAATTTTTAGATATTCCATAATAATATAATAAGTTTTCCTTGATATTAATATTTTACTTGTTAACAACACAATGGTCTATTGTTTTATACAATACTAGGTTACGGCATGTTTTATCTATTCATAGGCATTCATTTTTTATTATTGATACTATTTACTTCAATCAAATTCCCCTTACGATGAAATGAAACTGATAACGTTTTCTGGAGTGTTTGAAGAACTTGGTCCATATTATCAAACAACACCAGCTTACCAGAGCATTTCACTTGTTCTATATCCGGTGGATAGCTAAATTGAACACGGTAATAACGTGAGATACTACGTAGTACCTCACCTAAATTTTTCTCCCGGAACTGGAGAACACCATCTATCCATGAGATATAATCGTATACATTCACCTGGCTAACAGACATCTGCCCATTTTCCAAGACTAAGAGATCATTTGGTTTGATAATTTGTTTTCCGCTTTTATATCCTTCAACCGCAACACTTCCTTCTTTCAGTACAACAGATTGGAAATTTTCATCCTTATATGCAACTATGCCAAAAGATGTTCCTAAAACTCTGATTTCCATCTGGTTCGTTTTTACATAAAATGGACGCAATGCATCTTTGGTAACTTCAAGATAAACTTCCCCTTCCACATAAATCATTCTTTTTTCTTTTTCAAATATTTCAGGGAATTGAAGCACTGTGCCTGAATTTACCCATACTTTCGTACCATCAGGCAAAATCAATGAAGAATGACGTCCTTTCGGTACGCTTAACACATTCATATGATTACCTTTTTCCTTTGCTTCACCAGTACACTTCCTCTCTGTAGCCTCTAGATTATTAATGTCTTTATCCGTCACCTTGATTTTCCCTTGTTGATCGACTAAAATTGTCGCATTATCAGAAACCTTCATTTTTTCCTGTGCCAAATGAAGTTCTACTTCTGTCTGATTAACATCTAACTGGATATCATCCACCAAAGACAGAATATCTCTTTCCTGAAATAAATTTTCTTTAGTAATCAAAAATAATGAGCCCAATGTACATATAATAAGAATACAAGCTGCTGCATATTGCCATGTCAGACGCATTCGCTTTGGTTTTCTGAATTTTCTTAAATCATTTATAATATTTTCTTTAAGAGATTCTTTTTCAATTGGCGACAGTTTTCTATTATTCAATTTCAACGAACGAACCATTTGCCTGGCCTTCTCTATATTTTCTTTCTCTTCCGGATACAGTGTCAGATAATCATCAATCCACACCGATTCCGACTCTTCCGTAGGAAACAGACACCAGAGAATAAAGGAATCGTCATGTATTAACTGGTCAACAGTTTTTATATGCTGTTTTTTATTCATTTTGCTTTTTCATTTTAAACAAGACATTAATTTCCCCAATTTGGCCCCATTTTATATGTTAAATTCATTTAATACCAATATATATCTATTGACTTAGTTCGTCTAGAACTAAGTTAATTTTTCAAATTGATGATAAAGAGCCTTATGTCTTGAAAAATAAAGTCCCTGTTTGGCGGGCTATTTTTCCCTATTTTATTGTATTCATGCTGTTTCCCAATAAAAATATTAGTTAATAATTCGTTCTGTGAGATGAAAAGATTTGTGTTATATAACTGAATTTTTATTTAAATCCTTTCAACGGCCTCGGCTGTGAAATCCTTAAACTACTGATTATTGCGGCTACCACGGCAAATCCTGTTGCCAGATACAAACATGCTTGCGTACTGTTGTTCGGAACCAGATTGAATATCATAGCGACTAGTGTTGCTCCCAGTGTCTGTCCTAATAAACGGGCTGTTCCCAGCATACCGCTTGCGCCTCCGCTTCGGTTGGAAGGGGCAGAGGAGATGATCGTGCTGTTATTGGGTGTCTGGAATAAACCGAATCCGGCTCCACAGATAAACAGGCGCCATATAATATCCGTATTTGTCGGGTTGTCGGGTAAAACGGCCAAAAGGAAAAGACCGGCAGCAAATATTGTCATACCGATACCTCCCAGTATACCGGCATGAATCCGTTCGACTAATCGTCCGGCAAGAGGGGCCATGATCATCGTTGCCAACGGCCAGGGAGTAAGAAGCAGGCCGGTCGTTACGTCGCTTCGTCCCAATGCTCCCTGAAGGAAAAAGGGGAGGGAAATCATTGCCAGCATTTGTCCGGTGAAAGAACATATTGACGTGCCGATCGACATGGAGAAGATCGGGATGCGCATCAGGTCGACCGGAAGTAACGGAAACTGTTGGCGCAGTTGGCGGCGTACAAAGAAATAACCGATCATAAACAATATGGCTATACCTGCTATGATCAAAGTTGTGTTCTCTTTATGGGCAATACCTTCCAGCGAGAAAATCAGTAATCCGAATGTAAGAGCGTTCATCAGGCAACTGAGCTTGTCGAAACGGCGGCCGGTGACTTTAACCGGATTGGCTGGCAAATGCATCAGACCGATCACCAAGGCTGCAATGCCGATCGGGATATTGATGGCAAAAAGCCAGTGCCACGAACCTAAAGACAGGATGATGGATGCAATGGTCGGTCCGGCGGCAATCGAGACGGCGACGACCAGGGCATTGATCCCCATGCCGCGGCTCAGGAAACGTTTGGGATAAATGATTCGGAGCAATGCCGTGTTAACACTTGTGATGGCGGCAGCTCCGATTCCTTGTAAGATACGTGCGGTTGTCAGCATCCAGAACGAATCGGCAAGGGCGCAGATGGCTGACGTGATGCTGAACAGTAAAATTCCTGATAAGTAAATCCTCCGGTAACCGTAAATGTCTCCCAATGAAGAGAAGGAAAGAAGCGAAATGGTGATTGCCAGCTGGTAAGCGTTGACTACCCAGATCGTGACAGACGGTGAAGTGCCCAGGTCGCGGGCTATTGTCGGCAAAGCGACATTTGCAATTGTTCCGTCTATGACGGACATTCCGACACCTAAAGCTGTGGCCAGTATAGCCCAGTAACGTTTAGGTAACGGTAGTCCGTCGTTCTCATTTACAGTTATGGCGCGATTTTGTAATATCATTTATATCCTGTTTACTTAATAACTTGTCTAACGGCTTCCAGCATAGGTTCGACGGTCAACGGACTTCCTGTAGCCAGTATCATCCATTGGTTAGGGGTTAAACGTCCCTGGCGGAAAATCCGTTCTACTTCGTTCGCGAAGTTCTTGCCTTCCAGATACTGGTCAAGCTGGAATTCTATGATCTGTCCGAAAGCATAAGCCGACAAATACAATGGATAGCTGATCATGTGCGAATAAACAGCCAGTACCGTCTCGTCCTTTACTCCGAAAACAGGCGCATAATATTTGTTCCATATCTCTTTCGATAATGCGATTGTCGCTTCTTTCAGCTGTTCGGCCGTTGCATCCGGATGGGCATACATCCATTTCCATACGGAAATATCCAGCATGGAAACACCGCATATTTCATACATGCTCCATACTTTATCCAATATTTCCATCGCCTGTTTTTCCGGATTCGGATCGGTGATACCCAATATTTCGAGATCACGTTTCTGGAAAACGAAAGCCAGCGCTTCGGTAAATGCAGTGTTGGGTACGCCGCTCAACATATAATAGTCTACATCATAAAGCGATAAAGTCTGCTCTACATTGTGGCCGAATTCATGGATGGCAATATTGTATCCTTTGTAATTCATTCCTGCTGCCGGAATACGTGTGCGGAGACGTGACTGCTGTCCTTTCATGGATGCTCCCCAGGCATGCCCTGAACCACGGGCGGCATCGACTGTGATCTTGTCGGCCAGATAGTTAGCCCGTTCGGCACTGAATCCCAGCTTTATAAGAATGTCCGGTAACTTCTTGTCCAAAGCTGCCGCATCCGGGTAAAGGGCTTGCGTTTGTGCATCTAGTTTGGTCTCGTCGAGATTACTGCGGGCTTTGAAACCGTCGTACCAAATATCGTAGGCTTCCAGTTTGCGTTCCAGACGTTTGGAGATCATTTTGCCGACTTCTTTCAATTCGGGAGCGGACAGAAATTCATCGAACAGTTTTTCAACATCCTGCAAGGCTACTTCCATATCGTCGTTGAATTTACGGTCGATATAGGTATTACCTGTGTATTTGTCAATGCCTTGCATAGCCTTAAAGTTATTCAGCATCTTCTGATAACGGACAGTCGATTCGGGAGTCGTTTTTACTTCCTTGTTGTCCTGCTGTACCATGTTTGTATATGGGTTCCATTCATACGTCCCTGAGTTGATTACTTCGACAGGAATATCCTGTGAAATGATCCGTTTCATCACTTCGTAAACGGTGCGTTGTTTGTCGAGCCCTTCTTTCCCCTTGTTGTAGTTTGCCTTGATTTCATCACGCAGGTTCCAGTGTGACAGCAGGATCATGTCTTTAGGGAACAGGTGCTGGCCTTTTTTGTTCATTACATGACCCATGTAAATGTTATATTGGGAGATATAAATGTCGGCATCGCTTTCTGCATTGGAAGCAGCCTGCAACAATGCAGCAGGGATCCGTTCCGTGAACATGTCGCCCAGACGTGCATAGGCCCAGGCTTTGCGGTCGGTGCCCAATGCTTCTTTTTCTTCCAAGGTAAGGTGGGGGAAGTTTAGCGCGATGATAAAAGCTATTTTATTATTGTATAAGTCATCGCTCAAATGGCTCGAAGGACTGTATGAACCGAACTTCTCATCGATGGGGTGCAACGGACCGTTATCCAGCTGCAAATTTTTCTGTAAGCGCAGCGACATCTCATTGAAATGACCGCTGATACCTTCGAGATAGTCGCTGATCTTGAGGAATACCTGATACTTTTCGTCCGGATCGGCAATATAATTGTCTTCACAAAAAGAGCGGAAGGCTTTTTCGTCGCCGTCTGTTTCCAGCCAAAGACGTGCAACCTGGCTGACTCCTTTTTCTATACTCTGTTTGTTACTGTTGTCCCTGGAGGTTAACGTGTTGATGGTCGATTGTATGACGGACGGATCGATGGATGCTTGTCCGTTCAGATACGCTAATGAGCAAATAAGCATAATACAAATGCGTTTAGTTAGATTTCTCATAAGACTTATGTTGTTAAGTTCAAGATCTTTTGCTGTGTAAATAAAAGCGTGAAGCAAATGTAGGGATAATAATTGTATCTTTGTATGTTTTTTAAAAAGAGTAAAACAAGAGATATGAAAAAAGTGTGGGGATTAATGGCTGCTATATGCATCCTGCTGTCCGTATCCGGCCAGGCTTACGGACAATCGTTGAAAGACTTATTGAATTCATCTACAGTGAAGGATGCGGTTACTTCTGTAACTGGCGGAAAGAAACTGACAGTAGAGAACTTGCTGGGAACGTGGACGTATACCAATCCTGCCGTTCAGCTGGAAGGCGATAATGCGTTGAAGAATGTAGCCGGGAGTGTAGCTGCTGGTGAATTGGAGAAAAAGCTGAAAACGTATTGTGCCAAGGTCGGTATTGTGGAAGGCATGTTCAACTATGTGTTCAATAGTGACAGTACGTTTACCAATGCATTAAAGAAAAAGACATTGAAAGGTACTTTCTCTGTTAATCCGGATGAAAAAACGGTTGAACTGAAATATGCGTTGGGCGGAAAACTGAAAGTGACAACTTTAACAGCCCACGTCGTGATTTCCGGAGATGAGTTGTCTTTGCTGTTCAATGCGGATAAGTTACTGGATTTTCTGACCAAATTATCATCGATATCTGATAATTCCACTTTGAAACTGGTCAATAAACTGGCCAGCGAGTATGACGGGATGATGCTGGGGTTTGAATTGAAGAAATAGAAAAAAATAGTATATTTTGAAAGTGGGTGGTCTTTTCGGACTACCCATTTTTATTTCAGTCCCGGCAATATTTTGTAGAGTGTTTTTCTGGTCATGATCTTCTGGTTCAGAAAACTAACAATATAGCCTGTTATGCAGGCGGCAATGAGTGAACCTTCGCGTATCCCTTCAATGCCTTGGGTGAATATGAGGGAGATGAGTATAGCTAAAGTGACCAGGGTAACATCGAAATATACTTTGAACTTTCCGAATTCTTTATTATAACATCGGGATGCATATTTTACAAATGCTTCTGCACTCATCATGGCTACCTTCGGTTTGATTTCGAGCACTACGCCGATGGATTGTATGAGGCATCCTGTGAGCAGTAAAGCCATCGACATGCCGTAACCGGACGGGTGCAGATTGCTTGTTAAAGCCATGTTGAAATCAATGAAAGCGGAGAATATGCAGGAAAAAGGTATCTGAAGAAGTATTTCTATCGTGTCCTGACGACTTCTGTCTTTCCGGATCAACCAGAACTGTCCCAGGATCAGCAGTACGTTTACAATGAATGTCCATGTTCCTAATGATAAAGGAGTATTAAGGCTTAACACGTAATTTACACTGGAGATAGGAGTGGTACCTAATGCAGAGCGAACGATCAATACAATGCCTACAGCTAAAAAATATAATCCTAAAATAAATACCGAATACTTTTTTAATAGTTCTTTTATATCCATATCAAATCTCTATTTGTCTGATCTCTTTCTTTTTGATAGTTAGAAAAAGATATGCAAATATCCGATTTATTTTTCAAAATCGGATGTTATGGTGAATAAATTATTATCAAAATGATAATTTAACAGGGAAATGGAAGCGCTATTTGAATCCTGGGTCAGCCTGGCCTTTGTGTAGACGATTCCTAGATAGGTTGGGTTGGAAAAATAGCTGTTATAAGCCGAGGTTTTGTGTTAAATAGATGTTGGAATCTTGTGGTTATAAATATTTATCTTTTTATTTTCTGTTGTGCTGATGTTTTTGATAATTTTATTTTGTTCGTGTGATGTTGTCTTTTAGAGTGTAAAATATGCTGTTTAGCATATAAAAGTATTGTTTCTGAACTGTTTTTTAGCGTGTTTTTGTGCTTTATTAACAAAAAAACTCATCTTAAATAAACCAGGGATCTGTTTAAAACGAGAAAAAACTCGTTTTAAACGAGATTGAAATTTGTTTTAGATGAAGTTATCAAAATGATAAACCTTTACTTCGTGTTAAAAAATGTAATATCAATCTATCTGGAAGCTCTTTCCTGTGAGATGTGTCTGTTTTTATTTTGAGCTTATTTGTATCTAAAGTGATAAAATAAGCTCAAAAAATAGCCATTATGATAGTCGGTGCAAAATAGTGATTCTGTTCTATTGCTTCTTATATTCTTCAACAAGTTCCAGCAGTACACTACCATAGTTTTCGATTACCTTTTTCCCTATTCCGGGGATTGCAAGCAATTCGCGTGAATTGGAAGGTAGAGTATTGACAATACCAAGCAATGCTTTCTGTTGAAGGATTGTATAAGGAGGCAACCCTTTTTCTGTTGCCAGCTCATAGCGCCACCGCTTAATGCTGTTATAGAGTTCGGGATGAAGAACGTCGCTCGAAACAGTCACTTTGGCTGGCTGCGAAGAACGTTCGGAACGTTTTTTAGCGGATGCGGGCGGTTCGATGGACGCTTTTGCTTTGGCGGATAGATAGCGGACGACAGAAAAACCGTCTACGCATGCTTTCAGCGTCTCCTGCTTTAAATGGAGTTCTTCCGTAAATTTGCTGATCGCATTGTTCACCGCTTTTCGGCTTTCCTTGTTATCTATTTCGACAGCGGAGTTTTCCTCGAGAGATGTACACAGGCTGTCGATACGTTCGATGAAATAGGCTACTCCTTTCCGAACACGTTCCTGGATGGCTTCGTCCTGTTGGTAATCGGGGTTTCCGGAGATCATGCGCGTCAGTTGCTGTTGGAAGCGTCCGCCTACTTCTGTTATTACGGAACGGAAGGCATCACGGGTGTTGGCATATTGCGTGTTGAGTTCCGGATATAATTTCTGTAAATGGGCATATACCGTATAAGCGGCATATTGCAGGCGTTGCTGGATGGAGGCGAAATTGAAAAGTTCGATAACCAGTTCCAGGTAATATTGCTGTTGCGCCTGTTCCAACTGTTCTTTCCCCGGTTGTTTGTCGGTGACGGAACTGGTAAATTCCTGTATCCTCATATCCTTGATCATCGCGTTGCGGGTGATCGGACTGCTTAAAACCAATCCCTCCAGGGTTTTGCAGCGACTGAGTGCCACATAGACCTGGCCGTGTGAAAAGGCTGCCGAGGCATCGATGATGGCATGTTCGAAAGTCAAGCCCTGGCTTTTATGGATCGTGATCGCCCAAGCTGTTTTCAGCGGATACTGGCTAAAAGTACCGGCAACCGTCTCTGTTATTTCTTTGGTGTCCGGATTGATCGTATATTTGACATTCGTCCAGGTTTCTCTTTCTACCTGTATTTCATTGCCGTCTTCTCCGACAACCGTTATTTTGTTCGGGTTGATAAAAACGATTTTACCGATTTTACCGTTGTAGTACCGGTGTTCGCCGGAAGAGTCATTTTTGACGAACATAACCTGGGCTCCGTTTTTCAGTTCCAGTTGATTATCGGTTGGATAAGAGTATTCAGGGAAGTCGTTGTTTATTTCGGCATTGAAGGTGTATGACTTACCGGGCAATTCGGCTAACTTCCGGTTGTTGAGTTGCTGTGCCTGATAATTATGTGTTGTAAGTGTGATATATCCTTGTTGGTCGTCCGGGGCGAAATCGGGTATATATCGCTGGTTAAGACTGTTTAATGTTTCTTCATCGAATCTGTTTTCCCTGATGTTATTCAGCAGGGAGATGAATGTACTGTCATTTTGGCGATACACCTTGGTAAGTTCGATGCAGTAGTAATTGCTTTCCGAAAGCGCTTTGCTGTCGAAGAAAAAGGTGGACGGATAATGTTCTTTCAATAAGTTCCATTCGTCGTCTTTAGCAACAGGTGCCAGCTGTTGCAGATCGCCGATCAGTAATAGTTGTACACCACCGAAAGGTTTTGTCCGGTCTTTATAGCGGCAAAGTACGTCGCTGATCGCATCCAGCAGGTCGGCTCGTACCATACTGACTTCATCTATCACCAGTAAATCCATGCTTCGGATGATATTAATCTTATCCCGGCTGAATTTATTCGTGAAATTTTTTGCCTGGTCTGCCTCCCTGCTTGCCGAGGGGAGATAAGGACCAAACGGTAACTGGAAGAATGAATGGATTGTAACACCTCCTGCGTTGATGGCGGCTACACCTGTGGGAGCAACAACGATCATACGTTTTGGGAAAACTTCTTTAAGTCTTTTCAGAAACGTTGTTTTTCCTGTTCCGGCTTTACCTGTCAGAAAAAGGTGAGTACCTGTATTCTGTAAGAAGTTGAAGGCAAGGTCAAATTGTTGGTTCATTTGCATCATCATAGATCTATTGTTTATGGTATCTGCAAATATATAATAAAAAAACGTGAAAAATGCGCTTATAAGCTAAAAATCAAGCTAACAAGCGCATTTTTTTTATTGTTCCTTTTTTATCAGACAATCAGGTTTGCGATCAGCTGGATAAACAGGATCAGGAAAACCATGGCAATCGGATAAACAGTAGCATATGCAATGCTCGGTGCGGAACTGTCTGTCATAGAGTCGGCTGCGGCAAGTCCGGGCGTACTGGTCATACCTCCGGCGATGGTGCCGATCAGGTCAAGGATATTGATTTTAAAGACCCAGTAACCGAATCCTAAAGCGATAAGCATCGGGACCATCGTGATTGCCATGCCGACACCGAACAGCGTCCATCCGCTTTCCTGAAAAGTGGATACCAGGTTAACGCCGGCTGATGTCCCGACTTCCGCCAGGAATAATAACAACCCTAACTGACGCAGTAACTGGTTGGCTGAACCTGACATGGACCATACGATCGGGCCCGTTTTTCCGATTGCGCTTAAAACAAGTGCCACCATCAGGATACCTCCCGTTAGTCCCGGAGAGAACGAGAATGAATCGGAGAACGACAGATTCAGTTTTCCGAACAATACGCCCAGTACGATACCGGCGGCAATCGGGAAGAAATCGGTATCCGAAAGTTTTTTCTCATCATTTCCGAGTAGCTGTCCAAGTTCTTTTAAGTCCTCTTTTTCTCCGGCAATCATCAGTTTGTCACCGAATTTTAGTGCCAGATCCGGTTCGGGAGGAAGGTCGATACCGCTTCGGCGGACGCGGGTTACCGTGCAGTTGAAAGTTCCTTGCAGGTTTAAATATCCTAATGTCTTATTTATTACGTTTTTATTAGTAATAAGCATAGACTGAAGTTCTTGTGTACTGTTGAAAGGGAGATCCCCTTTGATGCGTTCGCCTACCAATATTTCCAGTTGTTCCAGTGATTTGTCATTACCGACGGCTTTGATCAAATCTCCTTCTTTCAGAACACTTTGTGCTGTGGGAATAGATGTTTTTTCGTTATGCTTGATACGGGAGACGACGGCTCCTGTCATGCTGCGCAATTGCAGTTGTGCTAGTGTTTTGCCGCAAATATTACTGTTAATAATACGGAAAGCAGCTGTATGCAATGGGGGATATTTACCTTTTCTTTTTGCTTCCAGAGCCTGTGCTTCTGCATTCAGGTCTATACGAAGTATTTTGGGTAATAACTTGACAAACAGGATCACGCCGATCACACCGAACGGATAAGCAATACCATAGGCGATGGAAGCGGAGGAAGACTGGGTCGTGTCGATTGCAACCGCCAAACCCGGTGTACTGGTCAGTGCCCCGGCTATCAGTCCGACTATGCTTGGTGTATCGATTCCTAAAGCATATTTGAATATCAAACCTGTCAGGCAGGCGGAACCAACGATTAACAAGGTGAGGATAATCAGTGTTTTCCCTTTCGACCGGAAAGAATCGAAAAATCCCGGACCGGCCTGTATACCGATGGTAAAGATGAATAACACTAAACCGAAGTTACCCAGTTCCTTAGGTATGATCACTCCGAAATGACCGAACAAAAGTGCAATGAAAATGACGGCTGAAACGTCAAGAGAAAGACCTTTAATCTGTATTCTGCCCAAAATGAATCCTAATGCAACGATCAGGAAAAGAGCAAAATAGGAAGACTGAAGCAGTGTTGCAAACATGTCAAATAGTTTTATTGTGAAGATTTGAGAGCGCAAAAGTACACTTTTTTGGATGTATGGGCAATCTCCTGGCGAGATTTCTGTTACCTTTGCAGCGAATTATTAAGAAGATTATCCCGCACGTGAATCGATACTTTATTTATTTAGGTTATAACGGTAAGAATTTCAGTGGTTGGCAGGTACAACCCAATGGTGTGACTGTACAACAATGTCTGGAAGAGGCCCTGGCTACACTGCTGCGCCAGCCGGTTCCGGTTGTCGGTGCAGGACGTACGGATGCAGGTGTTCATGCCCGGCTGATGGTTGCCCATTTTGATTGGGGCGAACCGGTTGCGACCTGCCTTTCCTGGCGGAGAAGTTGAACCGTTTACTTCCGAAAGATATTGCCGTTTACCGGATCGTACCGGTCAGGCGGAAGCGCATGCCCGTTTTGACGCCACTTCCCGTACCTATAAATATTATATAACTACCCGGAAAGATCCGTTCAATTATGATCTGGTTTATAGAATGAGCGGTCAGCTGGACTTTGAAGCGATGAATGAGGCATGTAAGGTCTTGTTTGATTATATCGACTTCACCAGTTTCAGCAAATTGCATACGGATGTAAAGACGAATAACTGCCGTATTTATAAGGCGGGATGGGAACAGGAAGGCGATGTTTGGGTATTCACTGTCCAGGCGGACCGTTTCCTGCGTAACATGGTGAGGGCGATCGTCGGAACCTTATTGGAGGTGGGACGCGGAAAGTTGACGATAGAGGGTTTTCGTAAAGTAATAGAGGCCAAAGACAGATGCAAGGCCGGAACTTCTGTTCCGGGGCATGCACTTTTTCTTGTGGATGTAACATATCCTGAAAATATTTTTAATATTTAATCATCATGTGGTTAGCGCTAGCATTTGCCTCAGCATTCCTGTTGGGATGTTATGAAGTAAATAAAAAGATTTCCCTGAACGGGAATGCCGTAATTCCGGTATTGTTTCTGAATACGTTGATAAGCAGCCTTATCTTCGTTCCGTTTATATTTTTATCGTTCTGTACGAATGTGCTGGACGATACTATGTTTTATGTTCCCCGTGTCTCTTTTGAGGCGCATGTGGCTGTATTTATCAAAGCGGTGATCGTGTTGTCTTCCTGGATATCCGGTTATTTTGCATTGAAGCATCTGCCGCTTACCATCACGGGACCGATCAAGGCCACACAGCCTGTTCTTACTTTGGTCGGAGCGATGGTCATTTTTGGGGAACGTCTGAATTTGTATCAGTGGATCGGGGTTTTGCTTTCCATCGCTTCATTTTATATGCTTTCCTCTTCGGGAAAGAAAGAAGGGATAAACTTTACCCATAACAAATGGATATTCTTCACGATTATTTCCATAATAACCGGTGCGATGAGCGGCTTGTACGATAAGCATCTGATGGGAAGTATGGATGTGATGACGGTGCAGGTCTGGTTCAATGTCTATCAGTGTCTGATCATGTTGCCGATCCTGTTGTTACTATGGTATCCGCAGCGTAAGAAGAGTACGCCTTTTGTGTGGCACTGGAATATCGTATTTATCTCCGTATTCCTGATCATTGCCGACTGGATTTACTTTTATGCCTTGAGTTTCCCAGATTCAATGATCTCGATCGTATCCATGGTACGCCGTAGCAATGTACTGGTTACTTTTGTAGCCGGAGCGATCTTCTTCCATGAAAAAAACTTAAAGAGCAAGGCTGTGGACTTATTCCTTGTGTTGTTAGGAATGATATTCCTATATTTGGGGACAAAATAGACAATAGAATATGAAACGACTTATTTTTTCTATATTGATTTGTGTTTTTGCATGGGGTGTGGAAGCCCAGGAAATAGATGCATTATTTGTTTCAATGCCGGATAAGAATATTCCGCAACTGGAAGATGCCTGGCGTAAGGACCTGGTCGATCTGTACAAATCGGGTAAAGAGGCCCGTTTGAAGAATACGATGAATGGCTTTTCTGCGTTGAAGAATCTTACTTCCGATTATTTGTTGTTACAGGTTACCGACAGAAGTACTGTAGAAATGAAATTGCTCCCGTTGGTGAATAATACAAATGTGATCTGTATGGTGAAAACGGTAAATGGTCCGGTACCTGACAGCCGGATTGAGTTTTTTACAACGGAATGGGAACCTTTGGCTGCTTCCGACCTGTTCACTCCCGTCGAGGCGGATTGGTTTATCAAAGAAGATGCAGATAAAAACAGTACGGCTTTTCTGGATGCTGTTTCCCGTTTGGATATGGATTTGATACAATATAGTTTGAGTCCCGAAAATCTGACATTAACGGCAACATACACAACTCCTCAGTATCTGAGCCAGGAAGACCGTAAGATAGTAACTCTCTTTATAAAAGAAGCTCCGAAAGTGTATACCTGGGAGAAGTTTCATTTTAAATAGGACAAATAAAAAGAGATCAGCCAAGGTTGGATAAAGCTAAACCTCGGCTGATTTTTTTGTTTCACTGTGTGATGATTTATTCAATGAGCTGTCCTTCCGAATCGAATGTAAGTTTTACCGTATTATTATCCTGTTTCAGTTCAAATATATAAAACATACCGGCTGGTTTTTCGATTGCATCTACTTCCAGTACTTTGTATTGGTTATAGGCGGAACTGGCAAGTTCGTCCGTCACAACGACCGGGACGTCTTCAAGACGGGTATCCCATTGGGTGCTAACCCATTCGTTTTTTTCATTGAATGATACTTCTTTATGGATGCCTTTGTCTTTTATATCGATTTCCGTGCCGCTCTTTTCTTTATCGAGTTTCAGGATGGTTGCCTGCGGATATTTGGTCGAGATAAAGTTCCGGAAAACCTGAGGGACTTCGACAGTCTGGTTTACTTTCTTTTGATGGTTATTACAACCGGCAAGCAGCGAAATGCAGCATACGAGAATGGCTAAAACAGATAGTTTTTCTTTCATGACGTTTAATTTTAATTGTTTATAAAAGAAAACACGAATACAATGGAGGTCCAGCCATCGTATCCGTGTAGTTTATTCTCGTAAGAAACAAATTCGCTCTATGCAAAGTTCGTTTTTACAGAGTTAATCTTTTTGGGTACTCTTAATATTGCCTTCGGAATCGAATGTTACTTCAACATCATTATTTCCTTGTTCCAGGTCGAATACATAGAAAGTACCTTCCGGTTTTTCGATAAGATCAATATCATCAATTGTATAATTCTTGTATTCGGAAGCCTGTAAAGCATTCATGACGATTGCCGGAACCTGATCTTTTGTAATGTCCCATTCTGTAGAAATCCATTGGTTTTCAGTATTGAAATAAACATCCTTGTAGATATTATTATGGAGGATATCCACTTCAAAACCATTCTTTTCCTGGTCGAACTCCAGAATGGTTGCACCTGCATACATTTTGTTGATTGAGTCTGTAATCGCCTGGGGAATAATAACAGGCTGGAAGTTGTTGTGATCGTCATCGGAGTCATTGACTACTTTGATGAGCACACCGTCTTCCGTATAATACAGGTCGACTTCTTTTTCGCCCTGTTCCGCTTCAATGACATACACTGTGGCGGCATTTGAACGTTCGAGTTTATCGTACTCTGTATATTTCCAATCTTTATATTCATTAGCTCTCAAACTCAAACGGATAGCTTCAGGAAGCAGACCGAAATTGATTTCTGTCTTTGTCATTACCCAGTTACCTTTATTGTCAAACCAGGCTTCGGCATCATTTCCGCTCAGATGGAAATCGGCTACCTCATAACCACTTTTGGTTTCCCATTCTACTTTACCGACACCCGGGTATTTTTCATCGAATGCTTTAGTGACGGTTTGGTCGGGCTGATAGTTGTCATCATCATCACAACTTGTAAATGCAAACAGACCGCACAATGCTAATGCTAAAATAGATAGTTTTACTTTCATACTTATTTTCTTTTTGTTGTTTTGTTAATCGAATTTCTTAAAGTTACCGTTACGGTCGAATTTGAGTTCAAGGTCATTGTTTAACTTGACTTCATATTCGCGTGTGTCTTTGTCGACAGAGATAACCTTGCTATCGGCAAAATTCTTCCTTATATAATCTGCTATTCTGGCAGGCAGGATTTCTAAAGGGATAGAGGCATGGCGCGCTTCGATCTCTTTCCATTCGCCGGACTTGTCAAATTCCACATTAATCCCGTTGGTGAGGATCACGTCATATCCTTTTGTTCCCAGCAGGTTGCTTTCTATTTTTATATGCGAGATATCTGTCTGTCCGAAATAGTCTGACAGGAAGTTGCGGCATACAGAAGGCAATACCGATTTGTCTCTTGTAATCTTCTCGTTGTCTGCGAAAATGGCCATTGTTGATAATAACAGGCTGACCAGAATTAATCCGAACTTTTTCATGACTTTCTTCTTTTAATTTATACTGCAAAGAAAAGGTGACATTTGGGAAAGATTTGGGAAAAATGATTATTTGAATGTTAAAATGAACTGATGCAGCCCATTATATTCATATTTTATATTTATCCCGTAAATGGAAGCAATCGATTTAATGATCGCTAATCCCAGTCCGGTTGAATCTTTCTTATGCGTTTGTTTTTCAAAACGGTTGAACAAAGTCGCTTCATTCAGTTTCGGGCTGTCACAACTGTTGGCAACAGTTAATGTACGGCTGGTTATTGTAATGGCGATTGTTCCGTTTTCTATATTATGTATAAACGCGTTCTTTAATAAATTGCTGACCAGGGTAGTAGCCAGCGATTCGTTCATCGTATATGTTAATAAACAGGTTTCCGTATAGGATACCTGTATATTTTTGTATTCATACATCTCTTTAAAATCCGGCAGGAGTCTGTCGATCAGCTTATTGAACTCTATCTCAGAAGTGTCGGGAAACTGTTTGTTGTCGATACGTGAAAGGAGTAGCAAGGATTTGTTCATCTTTATAATTCCACGGAGCGTATGATTGATTCCAGCTATTTCGGAAAGCTGTTCTTCCGTACAATCCGGGTTTTCGCTGAGAAGTTCCAGTTTGTTCATGCAGATAGCCAGCGGTGTTTGCAGTTCGTGGGAAGCATTTTCGACGAACTGCTTCTGTTGGTTATACATTTCCGTATTTCGTTCCATGGCTGTTTGTATGGCCGTATTCAGGATTTTGAATTCTTCCACTTTGGTTTCGTTTACCAATGGGGCCGGTTGTTTTCCGGGGCGGTATTCTTTCAGCCATTTAACGAGCGTATAAAGAGGGCGGAAGCTGGATTTGAATACAAAGTGCGATACCAGCAGGATACAACAGAGCAGGCTGACATATAATATAATGATACTCCAGAAGATTGCTTCGGCCATATCTTCTTTCTCGAGGGTTGAAGTTTCGATAGTCAACTCGTAATATTTCCGGTCGGAAGTCATGAACCAGGTACGTAATACGCGGACCGGTTCGTACTCCATTTCGATTTCGATATAGGTGGTGGAGTCGAAGAACTCGTCTTTATCCAGTTCAGCTTCCGACTCCGGGACTTCACGGATATAATATTTGGTCATGATGTCGACATGGTCACGCAGTAATGTGCTGTCGGCAAGGACACTCTTGATAATGATTTCCTTATAATTTTCCAGGCTGTCGTTGGTCTCGTCGTCTATCTCGTGCATGATGACGAAATAGAAACAGCAGGCCCAGGCCGTCAGGATGATCAGTAACGGAATCGACAGATTGCGGAATATATAGTGGATCAGTTTCATTGTATTATTCTTCGTTTACCATTTTGTAGCCGAAACCGTAGACCGCTTTAATTTCGGCTGTCGCCCCAGCGGACTTCAGTTTCTTGCGCAGGTTTTTTACCTGGCTGTAAATAAAGTCGAAGCTGTCTGCCTGGTCGATATAATCTCCCCAGATAGATTCAGCGAGTGCCCCTTTGCTAATCAGGCGGTCGGGGTTGGTGACGAAATAGTAAAGCAGGTCGAATTCTTTGCGGTTCAACACCAGTTCTTCTTCATTAATATATACGGCATGGCGATCCGGGTAGACAGTAATGTTTGCCAGGTTGATATGCATTTCGCCATCCTGTTGTTTCCGGCGGATGATGCATTTGATACGGGCATTCAGCTCGGCCAGGTGGAAAGGCTTGGTCAGATAGTCGTCGGCACCGAGATCGAGACCGGTCACTTTATCTTCGATCGAGTCTTTGGCAGAGACGATGATAACACTATCTTTTTTCCGCATCTTCTTCAATTCTTCCAGCAAGTGGAGGCCGCTACCGCCCGGCAACATGATATCCAGCACGATACAATCGTAATCATAATCGTTGATCTTCAGCAAAGCATCCTGATAGTTGGCCGCACTTTCCACGACATAGCGCTCCTTTTCAAGCGAACGGATCATTACTTCACGCAAAGAATCTTCATCTTCTACAATCAGAATTTTCATGGGCTATCTTATTTATTTACAAAGTTATGCAATAATTCTGGCAAAAAACTGGAATTTTCGTGTTATGTTTTCCTTCCTTTGTCGTCATAATAACAGAATGGAACTTGAAACGTTTAAAATAACCGTCTTACCACTCCGGGATAAGCTGATCAACTTTTCCCTGAGACTGATGCAGGAAAAGGCCGATGCCGAGGATATCGTGCAGGAGGCTTTTTTGAAGCTGTGGTATATCCGTGAGAAATTGGACGGCTACAATAGCGTGGAAGCACTGGCGATGCAGGTTACCAAGAATCTAGCTCTGGATAAACTGCGTGCCCGCCGGCCGGAAGGTCCCGATATAGAGACGCTGTCGCTGGATTCGGGATACCGTTCGCCGGCCGAACAGTTGGAGCAACAGGATGCCGCCGCCCGTATCCGGCAACTGATCAGCCAATTGCCTGCTGTACAGCAAACCATCATTCGGATGAAAGATGTGGAAGGTTATGAGATAGCCGAGATAGCCGAGATAACCGGTTCTCAGGTCGAAGCTATCCGTTCCAACCTCTCGAGAGCCAGGAAGAAGATACGGGAACAGTTTTTATTATTAAACAAACAGGAGCAATTATGAATATAGATGAATTATTGAATCGGTATTTTGAAGGAGAAACTTCGGCGGAAGAAGAGCAGAAGCTCCGTCGTTTCTTCGCTTCAGACAATGTTCCGGAAAACCTGTCTGCCTACAAACCTTTGTTTGCTTATTTCGATGAGGAGATTGCGACTGAAAGGGATATGGCAGAAGAGATATGGTCGGAGATCGCTCCCGAAGCACTTCCGGAAAAGCGTTTCCGGTTGAATCGCAAATCGGTGGTTTATGTTCTGTCGGCAGTTGCTGCTTGTGTGCTGGTGTTTTTGGGAATCAGTCAGTTGCTTTATCCGGCCGATCCCTGTTTTTGTTCAGATAATTATGTAGTGATAAATGGGCGGTGTTATACCGATATCCATAAGGTTCGCTCTTCGGCTTTTGAAGCGTTGCATGAGGTGGCCACTCCTGCGGACGAATATTTCCCCGAAGAAGATAAAGATGAGGCTGACCGCCGGATCATAGATAACCAATTAAAGGAACTTGGTTCCATTTTTAGTGATGACGAATAAAAACTTGTTGCGATGAAACAGATCAAATACACATTATTAGTATGGTTGGCAGCCTTATGCTGTTTCCTGCCGGAGTAGGGGCAACAGATGCTGAGGTTTTGCAGAAAGACCTGAAGATACAGGATGTTTTCCAGCGTTACGGCCGTAAAAAGAATGTAACGATGGTGGAACTTTCCAACGAAATGCTCGAGACATACGGCATGACCCGCTATAAGAGCATTACGATCAAGAATGATCCGGAAGCCTTGCGTTTCACCCGTCAGTGTCTGGAGGCAGACCAGAAAGGCGCCCGTAAGATTAAGGAAGTGACCGACGATGGCGGCGTGATTTCCGCTTATTACCAGTTGCCGGGTAAGGAGGCTGATATAAACCGTTTTGTCCTTTTCAAAGTCAATGCAAAAGGCGTGATAACCCTGGTCTATATCGAAGGAGATCTGGATAGTGACGATTTGATTACTATCCTGTTCACTAAAAAAGATTTATAAACGAATAAAACTATATGAAGATGAAAAGATTAATACTGATTATGGCAGCCTGTCTCCCCGTGATGGGTTTGCTGGCAGCAGAAGTAGAACCGATGCCGGCCGATACGGTTATCACATTGGAAAAGAAACGTATAGAAGTCAAAGATAATGGTGACCGGATGAAGGTGCGGGTATATGAACTGGATGAAAATGGTGAAGCGGTTGATGATGAAATGGTTTTTGAGGGGCACTACCGTGACGGGCAAAGTTACGAACGCCGCAAACATATCAAGACGTTGAATATACCTGTTCCCACCTGGGACAGGGACTTTTCCGCCCACTGGGCCGGCTTCGGTATGGGCTTCAACAGTTTCGATGGAGACGATGTTTCGCTGCGCAAAGGGAAATCGCTGGAATATAATCTGAATTTTATGGAGTTCAGCTTTCCATTCTCCCGGTATAACTGGGCGCTGGTGACCGGTGCCGGCCTGCGCTGGAATCGTTACCGTATAGATGAAAACGCTCATTTTCAGGAGGTGGATGGCGTTACCCAGCTGGTTCCTGCTCCCGAAGGTGTTGTTTATAAAAAGAGTAAACTGAATATGACCAGCCTTACCATCCCTGTATTGCTCGAATGGCAGACACCGAAGAAAAGACATAAACCCCGTTTCTTCGTTTCCGGCGGTGTAGTTGGGGTTATCAAGACAACCTCTTCTTCCAAAGTCGTTTACGATGACGAGCGCGGAAAGACCCGGAAACAGAAAATGGATGGTGGCATGAACCTTCGTCCTGTTACGATGGACCTTCTTTTTCAAGCGGGTGTCGGCTGCATAGGGGCCTACTTCAAGTATTCGCCTATTGAAATGTTTGAGAGTAAAAAAGGACCGGCCCTTCATCCGGTTTCTTTCGGGTTGCAGTTACACTTATAACATAATTTTAACCAATATCTCTGTTTGATATATTAACTTTGCGGCCGAAAAGTTTAGGTTATCGGTTATGAAGAAAAGTCTTATCGCCCTGGCGTTTGGAACGCTGGGGCTCGGTTTGTCCGAGTTTGTAATGATGGGGATATTGCCCGATGTGGCTCGTGATCTGGCCATTTCGATTCCGGAGGCCGGGCATCTTATTTCGGCTTATGCGCTGGGTGTTTGTGCCGGTGCTCCTTTGTTGGTACTGTTGGCCCGTACGCGGCCATTGAAGCAAATCCTTCTTGTTCTGGTTACGATTTTTATCGTTGGAAACCTGTTTGTGTCGTTGTCGCCTAACTACTGGACGATGATGGCTATGCGTTTTATTTCCGGCCTGCCTCACGGCGCTTTCTTTGGTGTCGGGTCGATTGTGGCAGAACGGCTGGCTGCGGAGGGGAAGAAGTCGGAAGCTGTGGCAATTATGATTTCGGGAATGACGGTGGCTAATCTGCTGGCTGTTCCGCTCGGGACTTATATCAGCCATGCTATTTCCTGGAGAGCCACCTTCTTCAGTGCGGCTTGTTGGGGAGTCGTTGTCTTTTGGTTTATCTGGCGGTGGGTGCCGTATGTTGCCGCTTTGCCGGATAACGGTTTTAAGGGACAGTTCCGTTTTCTCCGGAACCGGGCGCCGTGGTTGTTGATTTTTGCTACGATGTTCGGTAATGGCGGTTTCTTTTGTTTATACAGCTATATAACACCGATGCTTACACAGGTTTCTGGTTTTCCGGCAGCCGATATGACTATTATTATGGTATTGGCCGGATTAGGGATGTGTATCGGTAATCTGTTGGGTGGTCGTCTTTCCGATATGTATACGCCGGGACGTGTGGCGGCTGTTACACAAGGGGTAATGTGCCTGACGCTGGTGTTTATTTTCGTTTGTGCTGTTAATCCCTGGCTGTCCGTTATCCTGATGTGTATAGGTACTGCTTGCCTGTTTGCCGTATCGGCACCGCAACAACTCCTGCTTATTCAAAATGCAAAGGGCGGTG
The DNA here is from genome assembly GCF_003463685.1 of Parabacteroides sp. AM58-2XD. Classification (NCBI taxonomy): domain Bacteria; kingdom Pseudomonadati; phylum Bacteroidota; class Bacteroidia; order Bacteroidales; family Tannerellaceae; genus Parabacteroides; species Parabacteroides sp. AM58-2XD. The sequence continues at coordinate 34,331 of NZ_QSDP01000020.1, read as the reverse complement.
AGATGCTTGGAGCTGCCAGCGTTCAGATTGCGTTCAATATGGGGAATGCGCTGGGGGCTTATTGCGGAGGATTGCCTATCGAGGCGGGATATAGTTATCAGTATGCTGCCCTTCCGGGTGCCGCTTCAGCTTTTGCCGGGTTCCTGTTGCTTAGCTGGTTTAGCCGGAAGTATGAACAGCGGAAGATGAAGGTTTGCATGGCTGGATAAAATTAGTATCTTTGTTGGTAGGAAGGGGCAGTCTGTGAACTGCTCCGATTGGTAAAAACAACGAGTATGAGTACAAATAGAATTGAAGATGTCCCTTTTGAAGAGGTACACGAAGTGCAGAAATACGGAACCTATTATTCGGATAACCGTTTTTGGAAAAAGGTTGAACGGGTAGCCAAAAAGGTGGGAGCTACTGTGTTATTACCGGTGTTTACACTTTATTATATGTTGCAGGACGATAAAGTTTCTCTCCAGCATAAAGCCTATATTGTCGGTGCCCTCGGTTATTTTATCCTGCCGATTGATTTGATTCCGGACGGTATCCTGCCTGTTATCGGTTTTACGGATGATATTGCCGTAATGACATTGGTTCTGAAGTTGGTGAAAGATAGTATCACTCCTGAAATCAAGGCACGTGCCAATGCCCGGGTATCGGAGATACGGGAACGGATAACCTGTAGCTTCTTTCATAAAGCTGAGTCTTTCATCTCAGCTTCGTGAGATAAAGAACTCAGCTTCGTGAGATAAAGAACTCAGCTTCGTGAGATAAAGAACTCAGCTTCGTGAGATAAAGAACTCAATGTTGATATTTGAAGCTATTCCTTGTTTTTGTTCAGTTAATGTAATCAGTTCCGTCCCTGGAAACTCCTTTTCAAGATACTGGGTGAGATACTCCATCGTATTATCGGCAATCAATTTGTCTATTTCCGGATACAGATTATAGACCAGCGCTTTTACTTCTACTCCATATTGTTTGCAGGCAAAAAGACTGAGCAGGGTATGGTTGATACTTCCCAGTTTTCCGGAGGTGACAAGCAGGACCGGATAATTTTGTTCTTTTACGTAATCGATGGTGAGCGAGTTGAAATCGTTCGGAACCATCAGTCCGCCGGCACCTTCGAGAAGGACATATTCATATTTCTCCTGTAACTTACGTGTCGCTTCGGTGATGGTCGCGAGGTCGATGGTGCGTCCGTCGCGTTCGGCAGCCATGTGCGGGGAACAGGGATACGTGAAGATGTAAGGACAGGTGAGGCCGGCCTTATCCTCTTCGGTGAAGGGGATATTCTGTAACTGCCGGTGCATTTCAATATCTTCCGATACTTCCGTACAACCTGTTTGTATCATCTTCTGGGTGATAACCGTTTTGCCCTTTTCGGCCAGGGCGCGGGCGAGGATACCGGTGGCGTAGGTTTTGCCGATATTGGTGTCGATGCCTGAAATAAATAAGACTTTTCCTTTCATTTTTTATGCTTGTTTTTTTACTGCCAGCACATAGAGCGGGCGGTAAGTGAGTGTTACCTGATTGTTATTTGTATGGAACAGTTCCTGATAATCCCGGCAGAAATCTGTTTGTTTGCCGCGTGTCCAGGTGCCGTCGCCGGTAGCGGTTACCCCTGTATGCTTTAAATGGCGGAGCACATCGAGCGGTGTATCGAAAGTGAGGATTATTTCTTCTTCTCTTAAGTGAATCAGATGAAAATCTTCCTCCAACCATTCCGTCAGCAGTTCGCCTGAAGGATATGTTAAACCTTTGCTGGTCAATTGCCTGATCTCCGCTAAATTGCCGGGAGCAAAGGTATTGAACAGTAAAGTTCCGTTGGGCGAAAGCATTCCGGCCAGTTTATGAAGGAATTGTACAGGTTCCTTCATCCATTGAAAGGCGGAAGCGGATGCGATCAGGTCGAAGCGGCCGGGAAAGTTGATCTCTTCCGCATTTCCGGCGATAAAGAGTGGTGACTGTCCGGGGAACAGAGAGGCTACTTTCTCCCGACAACCGTCACAGATATCGTTCAGATACCATTCGTCGATTACGCAACTTTCTTTCAAAAGACGGGTGAAACCGCCCGTTCCGCAACCAATTTCAAGGGCACGCTGAAAATGGATGCCGGTGTAACGCGATAATATACCGGTGAGTTTCCGGCAGATTTGTTGCTGTGCATCGGCATGCAGGTCGTAACTATCCAGCGCGCGGCTGAAGCGGGTTATAATTCGTTCCACTGTTTCCATAAATAAAAAGGATAATGAGGTGCTGTGATTTCTGTTATCGGACAACGTCCGTTCCAGTAGTTGCGTTGATTGGCAGCCGGAAAGATATGATCGTCCGAGCTTATAATGGCACGTGTCCATTGTATAGATGTCGTGTCGTCTGCATTTGTCATTGATTGGCCGTTACAAAGATTGTAAATATGTTGTAGCTCGTCTTTAACCTCTTCCAGCGGGCGGGCAGGAAATTTCTCGTATTGTGCGAGTATATCCCGGCTGCCGCACATTCGGCGGTTGAAACGTTTCATACCTTCGGCTGTCAGGTGGTCGAGTGTTCCCCGGAAGATGTTTTCCGGGATACCGAAGTTGTCGTCTATCGGCCGGGGCGTGCCGTTGATGGCGGTTGCTGTTGTTAGTGCGTGTTTCCCGGCTAAAGCCAGTTCTGCCATACGCACTCCCATAGACCAGGCAATCAGATGGATTTCCTTATAGCTGCTTAGGTCTTCATGGAATGTCATGTCCCTGTAATCATAACAGAGCATGATATCCGTTCCATTCTCTGCTTTCAGTCCGGTAAATGATTCGGGCGAAGCGGACCAGCCAGCAAAGAAGAGGAGCAGGCGGGAATAGGAGCTATTGATTTGTTTTTCTATTTTCATATTTCTTTTATCAGTTGGGTGAGTTGCGCAGTGGTTATATCCGCTGTCAATGAGAAGCGTATCCGTGCCGTTCCTTTCGGAACCGTGGGCGGACGGACGGGGAGACAATAGAAGCCTTTGCATTGTAACTCTTCGGCTTTGCTGATACAATTGTTATTTTCTCCGATTATATAAGGGATGATATGGCTTTCGCTGATTTCTCCTCCTTTGCCTTCGAGGGCATCGGAAAGCAGATGGCTTGTCAGGGTGAGTTCTTCACGCAGGGAGGAAAATTCCAGAAGTCGTTCGAAGATGAAACGTGTCCAGGCTATCTGTGCAGGAGGCAGGGCGGTACTGAATATCAGTGGACGCATGCAGTTGACCAAATATTCCCGGATGGTCCGGCTACAAACTACATAAGCACCCATAGAAGCAAGTGCTTTACCAAAAGTACCGACCAGCAGGTCTATATCGCGGATGCAATCCTGTTCTTCGGCTATTCCGAGACCGTTTTTGCCGCGGACACCGATTGCATGAGCTTCGTCGACATAGAGGCAGACATTCGGATAACTTTTCTTCAGTTCTACCAGGCGGCGGAGGTCCGCAACGTCGCCATCCATGCTAAAGATACTTTCTGTTACGATAAATAACTGTTCGTACTGATTGGCATTCTTTTTTAATAATGTTTCCAACTGATTGTAATCATTATGGCGGTATCGTTGGAAAGGGGCGCCACTGAGCAGTATCCCGTCGATGATGCTGGCATGTACCAGTTTGTCGGCAAGGATGAGGGTTTGCTTATTGGCCAAAGCCGGCAGTATTCCGGTATTGGCATGATAACCGCTGTTGAAAAGCAAAGCAGCTTCCCGGTTGAAACGTTCGGCCATCAACTGTTCCAATTCCGTATATACCGTAAAATTCCCGGTCAGCAGGCGGGAGGAGGAGGAGGAGAGAGGATAATCTTTTTCCTTCCATTCTTCAAAGAAAGCCTCCCTTAAATCAGTGCGGGACGCCAATCCCAGGTAATCGTTGGAAGAGAGGTTAAGCATGACCTGCCCGTCTCTTTCTATCCGGTTGCCGGTATGAACGATATCCGGCAAGCTACGCAGGTTCCCCGCTTCATTTAATTGTTTTAATATCAGAGTGTAATCTTTCATTGTTTATTGAAAATGAATGTTTCAGTTTTTATCAAAAGTGAACTATCCTGTCCCCGTGTTTGACACGGGGCCGCAAGAGAACTGGAGGTATCAAAAGATATTATAGGAAACGGTCTGTGCCTTTGCGATCCCGTGTCAAGCACGGGAACGGGATAGCTCACCTTTTTCTAAAATTACTTCATTACTTATTCTTTAATACACTTCAATACCCCCGAAGTTAGAACCGTAAGCTCTTCCGGTCGGATAATAAACGGCGGCATCAAATAAACCAACCTGCCGAATGGGCGGACCCAAATGCCAGCCTCCACAAAGCGACGTTGCAGGATTGCCATATTGACCGGTTCTTTCATTTCAATCACTCCGATGGCTCCGAGTACCCGTACTTCCTTTACATTCTCAAAAGATTCTGCCGGCGCCAGTTCTTTACGAAGTTGTGCTTCGATGGCGCTGACCTTCTCTTTCCATCCGCTTTCCAGAAGCAGGGAGACGGAAGCGGAGGCGATAGCACAGGCCAGCGGGTTTCCCATAAAGGTCGGGCCATGCATAAAGCAACCGGCCTTACCGGAGCAGATGGTAGTAGCCACCCGTGTCGTAGTCAGCGTGGCCGAGAGTGTCAGATATCCTCCGGTCAGGGCTTTGCCGATACACATGATATCCGGTACGACACCTGCATGTTCCCAGGCAAAGAGTTTTCCGGTACGGCCGAATCCGGTCGCTATTTCATCAAAGATCAGCAATACATTGTATTGTTCGCATAACTCTTTGGCACGAATCAGAAAAGTCGGTGAGTAGAAATACATTCCTCCGGCTCCCTGTACGATAGGTTCCAGTATCAGGGCGGCGATATCATCGGCATGTTGTTCCAGCAAATCTTTTAATGGAGCCATGGCATCTTCGTTCCATTCTTCATTGAACTTTACGGAAGGTTGAGGAATAAAGTATTGAACGGGAAGGCTGCCGGCAAATATCCCGTGCATGCCTGTGACAGGGTCGCAGACAGACATCGCATGCCAGGTGTCTCCATGGTATCCGCTGCGGATTGTGGCAAATGCATGCTTCCCGGTTTTCCCTTCGGATTGCCAGTATTGGATAGCCATCTTCATCGCTACCTCGACGGCTACCGAACCGCTGTCGGCAAAGAATATCTTTTCCATCTCCGGAGGAAGGATTGCCAGTAGTTTTTGGGCCAGCTCGACGGCCGGTTCATGTGTAATACCACCGAACATGATATGACTCATCTTATCCAATTGCTTTTTAGCGGCAGCGTTCAGGACCGGATGATTATATCCGTGAACGGCTGCCCACCAGGACGACATTCCGTCTACCAGGCGTCTGCCGTCTGCCAGAATGATATTCACTCCTTCTGCACCGGCTACCGGATAGACAGGAAGCGGGTCGATTGTCGAGGTATAGGGATGCCATACATGCTCCCTGTCGTATTGCAGTAATTCTTCTGTTGTCATAAATCTGTATGTGTTATCCGACCCAGTCGGTTTCTTCTGTTAATGAATAGCCGGCCTCGGTAAAGAGTATTTTGTCTTCCTCTACCCGACTGCCGATGGTTGTCAGCAGGTCGCCGATAATAGCTGCGTTTATACCTATATATAAGGCTTTCCGTTGTGTCTCTTTACTCAACAGTGAACGTCCTCCCGAGAAACGGAGGTAAGCCTCCGGATTGATAAAACGGAATAGAGCAATAGTCGTAAGAAACTCTTCTTCCGATAATTGGGGAGTACCGGCAAGCGGAGTTCCCGGTATCGGTTGTAACAGGTTTAAAGGGATGGAATGTACTTGCTCTTTTTGGAGTAACAGGGCCATCTCTATACGTTGTTCCATTGTTTCCCCCATGCCGATGATACCGCCGGAACAGATGCGGAAACCTTCTTCGCGTGCCATACGGATTGTTTCGAGTTTCTGCTCGATTGTATGAGTAGTACATAGGGTACGGAAGTGGGAGGGAGCAGTTTCGATATTGCAATGATAGTTTTCGACACCGCTTTCACGCAGCTCTTTTAACTGTTCTTTATTCAAAAGACCAAGGGAAGCACAGCATTTGATGTCGCTTGCTTGTTTGATATAGCGGACGGTTTCTGTCAACTTCCTGATCTCTCCGTCCGATAGACGTTTGCCGCTGGTAACCAATCCGAAACGTTCGATTCCCTGTTGGCGATTGTGTAGTGCCTGATGAACACATTCTTCGGCCGGTAGTAAGGGATACAGGGCGACGACTGTGTTATAATGTCCGGACTGTGCACACCATTTACAGTTCTCGCTGCAATTCCCACTTTTGGCATTGATGATGGAGCAGGTATCGAATTTATCTCCCATGAAGTGACGTGTGATCTGATGGGCGGCCTTATATAAAGCCTCTTTATCGGGAGATTGGGATAAGGCGACGGCCTGTTCCTCATTGATGATTCCCCCTTCAATAACAATCTGTTTAAGTGTTTCAATCATATTGGTTGTCTTTTATGAAATAGAAAAGCGGAAAGTCTCAGCATAACTGAAACTTCCCGCTTTAGGATATATACATATAATAATGTAGGCGAACGAACCCGCTGCCGATGTCTGTTTTACCGTCTGTAAAGAGAATAGAAGAAGTAACATCTGTGAAAGCCACGATATAGCTTCCGCACACGGTTGCTCCTGCAAAAGTTCAGTCTCTTTCTTTGCTTCTTCCGGGCCGATTTGTCCGGTCAATAATACAGACGAATGATTGGAACCGTTTTTAACCTGGAATCTTTCTGCCACATTGGAAGAAAGTTGCCCGATTGTAACAGCCCTGCCCAGACTGAAGAATGCAGCATACCCCTTCCGGCTCCATCTTTTGAACCGGAAAGTCTTTTGTTTGAGATATGTCTGCTGCAACTTCATCTGTTAGCTTTTATTATTTAGCTACTTTTTCCAGACGCTTCATGATAGAGAAGATGAACAGTGCCGACAGCAGACAGCATACAATCAATACGCTCCATACCATCCACAACTGCATTCCGCCCCACAGATAACCGATGATAGCCACCAGATAGTTACCGATAGCCGTAGCTACGAACCATCCTCCCATCATCATACCTTTATATTTAGGAGGTGCTACTTTCGATACGAAGGAGATACCCATCGGTGAAAGCAATAACTCAGCGAAAGTCAATACCAGATAAGTCGATATCAGCCAGTTCGGCGAAACCAGAACATCGGCAGAGATACCGTTTGCTTCAACAGCTGCCGGAGTAGGCAATCCTAAAGAACCCAACGCCATGATAAGGAAACCGCAGGCTGCAATCACCATACCGATACCGATCTTACGCGGTGCAGACGGCTCTTTCTTTTTCTTTGCCAGATATCCGAATACAGCCAGCGATACCGGAGTCAACACGATTACAAAGAACGGGTTGAACTGCTGGAATATCTGCGGCAGGATACCAACTGTCGGATCCATAGAACTGTAACTCCATCCCAGTAAGCCAAGCATGATGACAAGGACAAGCCCTGAGATTCCTTTTGCTTTGCCTGTTTTTGACTGGAACAAAGAGAATCCTGCATAAACAATAACCAGCAGGAAAGTAAGGTTCACGATATTGAATCCTAAACGATCCAATCCCGTCACGGCTTGTGCAGTATAGTCACGCGCAAAGAATGTCAGTGTCAAACCATTCTGGTGGAAGGCCATCCAGAAGAAAATAACCACGGCAAATACCAGCAACAATGCCTGGATACGTGCTTTTGTCTGTTCCGGTGTCAGTTCTTCTTCCTGTACATTAGCCGGTTTAGCCTGTTTAGAGTTGTAATCGGCATGCTTGAATGTCGGACGGAACACTACATAGATCAACATGGATACGATCAGAGAGATACAGGCAATAGCAAAACCATAGTTGTAAGCCTCTGATAGTTTGTCAATATAAGTTGTACAGAAAGTTGCTGTATCACCAACAAAGTTCTGGGCTGCCTGTAAGCCGCTCAGGGTTGTTGCCCCTTCTTCGGTAATCGTTCCGTTCAGGAATTGATGGGCCAGTGAAGGTAGTTGCGGTACATAAGTGAATCCGGCTTTACTCAACATCTTATTTGTGATCAGTGTAGCAGCCGTAGGTGCATACATGGCACCGATGTTGATAGCCATATAGAAGATACTGAAAGCAGTATCGCGTTTAGCTTTATACTCAGGAGCATCATACAGATTACCTACCATTACCTGCAAATTCCCCTTGAACAAACCTGTACCACAGGCGATCAGGGCTAAAGCACCGAACATCAATATTTTTCCGGTTGAGGAAGGGGTAGGAATAGATAACAGTACATATCCGATAAACATGACAACAATACCTGTTGTTACCATTTTACCGTAACCGAATTTATCGGCAAGGATACCTCCGATGAGTGGCATAAAATACACTGCTGCTAAGAAAGAACCGAAGATGGTCGATGTCTCGGCGGCTGTGAAGCCGAACTTAGCTTGTAAGAATAAAGTAAAAATTGCGAGCATCGTGTAATACCCGAAACGCTCGCCGGTATTCGCTAAGGCTAACGCGTATAAACCTTTAGGTTGTCCTTCAAACATAGAAATTAAAATTAGATTATTATTGAATTATTTGTTTTATGGCGCCGGTCTCCGGATAGAAATAGACTTTCACCGGAGCTTTTTTATCTTCGAACATAACAGGAGCAAGCCCTTCGCGTGAACCGAATTGTGTAATTTGTGCGTCTCCTTTATATAGTGTTTTCTTGTTCATGCTGATTTCAATACTAGCTTTGCCGGGTACATTATAAATAATGCCTTTCAATGATTTTTCCTTCTTTTCAGCTTCTTTCGGGTCAAGCACCGGAGCACGTTCGGTCGCTTTTAAATTCATATAGACCGGGACACCTCCGAGGTCGTCTGCATCGACGATACCCATCAGATTGGAGAAGCGGAATAAAACTTCTTTTTCCAGATTATCGTAAGGGGTAATGCTCACTTCGTAATGAGAAGTTTCTTTGGTAAGGATACCGGTGAACAGGTTGGTCAGCGCCTTTTCCTGTTCTTCTAACTGTTGGATAACCAGCTTCATCGCTTCACCGTCGGGTGGAAGATTATCTGCATCTCCGGTCAGGATATTCAAACGGCTTTCACGGATACGGTAGATTTGTTTGGCAGCAACTTCTGCCTGTCTGGCTGTAGAGCCTGCCATCAGCAACTCTTCCGAGAAGACGGAGGCATCCGTCACTTTTGCCGGTCCCTGGCCATTTTTCTTTATTGTCTCAAGTTCTGATTCTTCCGGTGTATATTCTGCATTGATGGAACACAGGAGGCCGTCTTCCGTCAGATAAGCGTAAGGGGCAACTGTACCACTTTTAAATTCAACGATATAAGTGTTGTCCGGGTCGGGTATTCCTTTGTTTACCAACGATAGTTTTCCTAACTCATAGTATACCTTATCTTCCGTTATCGCATCTTTCACTCCTAAGTATTTTTCTGCATACTTGTAGTAAGGTCCGGCTTTGCAGGTAACCTTTGTAACTTCTGCATCAACGATCAGTTGTGTTTTTGGCAATGAGTAGGTAATACCGAAATTATTCGCTTTAACAGCGTTTTTCTTTACCACTTTGGTTTGTGCCATGAGCGGTATGCTAAACAAAAGACATGCTATTGTGATCAGATTTTTCATATCTAAACAAATTATTTATCTCAATTATGATTGTACAAAACTATGAAATATTTTGTTAGAAACCAACCTTAGAACCTTCTTTTAGACTTTTGTAATGTAGATGAGCAGTATGATTATGGTACTTTAGTTGGGGAGGGATAAAAAAATCATAGTTAATGTTTTGGTTAAGGGAGAACAACTCATGAGTGGAAAAGGAGATCGAGATATAGAGGGGTCGGTTAAATCGTCCTCATGAGTTGTATATAAACATAAATTTAGCGCGTTTAATGCTTATTCTGTTTCTATAATGAAAGAGCCGGTAAGATATCCGTATCTATGCACTAATTCCAGCGTATATTCACCATTCTCAAGATTTAATGGAATAGTATATACTTGTGGACCAGAGGCTGATACGCATTCTTCATAGACTACCATACCTGTATTATCTTTTACCTGAATAGTCAGGTTGCTAAGCGGACTGGTAAATTCGATAGTCAGATCTTGTCCTTCTATTGAAGCTGTAGGACGTGCCGGAAAGATAGATTTAATGTCTTCGGGGCCCCATTTGCCTTTAGTCGGAATATTATCTGCATACATGTTTTGAGCACAGAATGCTCCACATATTACTAAAAATAAAGCTGTGATGAACTGTCTCATAATCTTAATTAATTTAATTGTCGGTTGATAAAATTGAAAATGCCTTACAAATGTATAACCCATATTGGAATATAGATTATATTTTTGTTGACAAAATGTTGACAATTGATAAGTTATTATAAATCAGCTATAAACTGGTCGAATTTTTCGGTGCTTTCAGGCTCATGTGTCAATTTTTTATACAGTCTTTTCCGGCATTGTGTGACTCCGGAGCTTGTTAATCTCATCAATGATGCGATCTTTTTAACGGGAATGCCAATTTTGACCAGATAACAGACACGTAATTCTTCTGTGGAGACATATGGAGATAAGTCAAAAATACGTTTTGAGAAATCGGAGTAAGTCGCATCGATCAGTAAACCCAGTTCTGACCATTCGCTTTCCGTAAGTCCGGTTTCGGTCTTATGTATTTTGATATATAAAGCAGACTTTTTGAGATCATGTTCTAATATCTCTAATGTATTTTGTTTTAAAGAGATTTGTCTGTTCTCCATTTCCAGCATTAGCTTTTGGGTTTCGAACAGTTGTTTTTTTACATCACTCAGCGTTTCCTGTCCGTTGGAGAGTGCGTTTTCCAGATATTTAATCTGTTGTTTGTTATCTTCTATGTGTTGTTGGCTTTGTTTGTATTGTTGCTCTTTTAGGTCGAGTAGCTTTTTCTTCTTCTTCTGTTCTTTTTTGAAAAAGAAGAAACCCGTGAGAAATAGAAAGGCGGTGATGATCAGTATTTGATATATTATGATCATTTGTCTGGCTGCCTCTTGTTCATACTTTAGTTTCTCATCTGCTATGTGTTGGTAGTTGAACATGCTTTGTACCATGCGTATATTTTCATAATGAGAGTTGATCCTAATTGAATCTCTCAGTTGTTCGTAATGATCCCAGTATTTAAAATAGTGTATCAAGTCGGACTTCTGTCTTTCTATTTGGGCTAGAAAATTTAAACTGCCAGCTTGAGTATAAATGTTGGGACTCTGTAAACTTTGCTTCAGGTAATACTGAGCAGAATCGTATTGTGCTGTTTTCAACAGATATTCTCCATATGTTAGGTATAGATGATACCGTGGATTGGGAACTAAGCAGGTCTGTATAGATTTTTGTATACAATCATGTGCTTCTTCATATTGACCGGTTTTTAGATATAAGTTTCCGAGATCATTATATAAAGATGATATACTTTTGGGAGTGGCTATTTCTATAGCTTGCCGATAATAATATATAGCACTGTCCAATTGTTGTGTTTGAGTAAAAACACGGGCGGTATTGCGTAATGCAAAAGATATTCTGGTTGAGTCGTTACTCCCTTCCAAAAGAGATAGTGTTTTTTTGTAAAGTGGTAACGCTGTTTCGTAAATATCCTGATAAGAATAAAGCGTTCCGAGGCTATTGTTTATTTTTATAAGCAGGTCCGTGGAGTTCAGGCTTTCACCTAATTCCAATGCTTTCAAATAGGCTTGTTGTGCTTGTAAGGCATCCTGCATATCGAAATAGGTTCTTCCCATATAATAATATGATAACGCCAGTGAGGCAATATCATTATGGTTTTCATAATAAGTGACGGCCTTTTTTATCAATGAGTCGGAAGTAATTGTAATATAGTTTTTATCCAAAGCCTGCGTAAACAACAGGCAATAAGAGGCATATTCCCTGTTTGATAATGTTTCGGGTGATGGTATCTTGTTGAGAATGGCCAGCGCACTGTCGGGAAGTGTTTCCATCAATTTTTCTGCCTGCAATAGTTCTGATGAGGCAGAACTCCTCTTGGAACAGGAAGAAAAGCACAGGATACAGATTAGCAGAAAGTATAAAATAATATTTCGGGGTTTACTTGTCATTTGCGTATATTTGGTGGCCGAATATATCGCTTTTTTTTGAAACAGAAGTTGATAATGAATGTTATATTTTGGAAGTTATTCGGGAAGGTGGATAAGCGTATTGAATATTAAGCAGAGTCTGGTTGTATAAAAAAGTGAGAGTTCAAATGTCATACTATAGCACGCAGATGACGCAGATCGGGCAGATGAGCACAGATAAATAAATTGAAAATCAATAAATAATCTGTGTTCATCTGTTTAATCTGCGTCATCTGTGTGCCATTTAGTGTATTTTGACGCACCTCCACCTATATAAATGGAAAATAACTTTATCTGTTTATTTGATTTGCTTGAATGCTTTTCCGAGCATATCGGTGATGTCTCCGGCAATCATACTTTCTTCTGAACGGTAAACTGCTGCCAGGTCGCCAGCCGTGCCATGAAGGAAAACTCCTGAAACAGCAGCCGTTTCGGGTTCTGCCCCTTGAGCCAGTAGTCCGAGAATAATGCCGGTCAGGACATCGCCGCTGCCGGCTGTCGCCATACCCGGATTGCCACAACTGTTGAAATATACGTTGCCGCTTGCCGTGCAGGTTGCCGTATAAGTGCCTTTAAGTACAACACACAGTTTATGTTCGATAGCAAAAGACTGTGCTTTCTTCAGGCGCTCGAACATGCTGTTGCTTTCTCCGGCGATGCGGTCGAATTCCTTCGGATGCGGTGTAAGGATGCTGCGCGGAGGAATACGGTTCAGTAAATCTTTATTGGAAGCGATCAGGTTTAATGCATCGGCATCCAGCACGACCGGCTTGTCGGTTGTCTGCAACAGACGTTCCAGGGCGGCGGCTGATTCGAGATGTTGTCCTAATCCAGGTCCTACACCGATAGCGGAATAGATGGATATTTCAGGCACGGTCGTGAAATAGTCGGCATGCGGATCGAAGCTGATCATGGCTTCCGGAAAAGCTGCCTGCATAATGACTTCGCCACGTTGCGGGATATGCACGGTCAGTAATCCCGTGCCGCTTCTCAGGCATGAGCGGGCGGCAAGCAGGGCGGCTCCCATCTTTCCTTTGCTTCCGGCAATGAGCAATGCGTGACCGAAAGTCCCTTTATGGGAGAATTTATCGCGGGGCTGGAATACTTCGGAGATATCGTCTTCCGTCACCATCATATAGGGAGTAGACGTGTTATCGACGATATCCGGGTGAATACCGATGTCCAACACTTTCCACTCACCGACATACTGAGCATTTTCGGGAAAGAAGAAAGCCAGTTTCGGGAATCCGAATGTCAGCGTCAGGCTTGCCCTTACGATAGAATCCGGATCATTCGTCTGGTTATTTTCCCCGAACAGTCCGGAGGGTATATCAATAGATACGATCGTTGCATCCGACTGGTTGATATATTTTACCATTGCAGCAAAGCCACCGGTCAGCGGACGGTTCAGGCCGGAACCGAACAAACCGTCGATCACGACATCGCGGTCGGTCAGTACCGGAGGAACGAAATCGGCTACCACTTCGGTAAATTCAACCTTCTCCAATCCGAGTATCCGTTGTTTGTTCATCTCACAATCAAAAGAAAGATGCTCGGTCGGGTTGAACAGATAAGTTTCAACCCTGTAACATTCGTCTTTCAATAGCCGTGCGATAGCGAGTGCATCGGCACCATTGTTTCCCTGTCCGGCAAATACGATGATACGGGTTTGCTTGGAGTAACGGCGGCAAAATTCGTGCACGAAGACCGTTGAGGCGCGTTCTACTAAGTCGATAGAACTGATCGGTTCGTTCTGGATTGTGTATTGATCGAGTTCTTTTACTTTGTCTGTTGGAAATATCTTTATCATAACTGTAGGATATCAGAAGTTTATTCAGCATACAAATGTATAACAAACTTTGCTATGTTGTTCCCCCTTTTTTAAAAAGGGAAGGAAGCATTTTCGCCAATCAGGCGAAAGTAAGCAGGAAACGGCTTCCTTTCCCGGCTTCCGAGATAACGGTCAGGCTGCCTTTGTGCATATACATGATCTGCCGGGAAATACTGAGTCCGATGCCGGAACCGACAGGCTTGGTCGTAAAGAACGGTATGAAGATGCGCTCCTGAACGTCTGCCGGAATGCCTGTCCCGTTATCGCTGACCTGGATATAGTTTTTTCCTTCCGCATTGATCCCTGCCGATAGTTCTATCCGGGGATTCTCACATTCTTGTGTCGCATCCAGCGCATTTTTTATCAGATTGATCAGTATCTGTTCGATCAGAGCTTTGTCGGCGATGACCTGTAAATGCGATGCCGAAGGCAGGACTTTTATGCTATCCGTTTCCTCCTTGAATAACAGGGAGACATTGTCGAGTAGGCTGTCGACAGGTATGATTTCGGGGACGGGGGTAGGAATGCCGGTCACTTTTCTATAGTTCTCAACGAAGCGGACCAGGCCGCTGCTTCTCCGGAAGATGGTGTCGACAGCCTGGTGTATCTCTTCGCGTTCCTCGTCCGTGATAGGAGCCGAAGTCTGTTTGCTTTTCAATAACTCGGAGAGGGATACGATCGGTGTCATGGAATTCATGATTTCGTGCGTGAGAACCCGGATGAGTTTCTGCCAGGCTTCCGTCTCTTTATTTTCCAGTACCGAGCGGATATTTTTCATGCTGACGACGGTAAGCGGCTTGTTCAATACCACGAACGACATGGATGACAGGATCAGTTGCGAGTAATCTTCCTGGCGGCGGACTTGCAGGATAGACAGTTCACCGGGATGCAGGATGCGCAGCCGGGCAGGAAGTTCCGGATGGTAAGCTGCCAGGTCGTCTATCGTTTCGGCAAAGTTCAGTCCGGTTTGTATTTTGGCTGCCTGGTTCATCCATTCGACCTGTCCGGTTTCGGGAGAATAAACGAAGACGGAGAGGTCGATATGATTGGCCAGCGCCTGGAAATATTGCAGTTGGCTTTCCTTCTGCTGAAGATGTTTCTTATAGAATTGCAAAGCCTCTTCCACCGCTTCGGTCAGTTCTTGCGGGAGGGCATCCGACGGTTCCTGGTGTGTTGTGCCCGAGGAAAGGAAGTCGGAATAGCGTACCGACCAGACAAAATGCCGGAATAACCGGTCGCTCCGTTCCATCTGCCGGAGCAGGTACCAGGCTTCTATCAGGAGAATCATGCCGGCGACGAAAGCAGAGATATAAAACTTCCCCGCCACCAAAAAGGCAAGAACCAGGCTGGTGATTACTATTAAAAGGATCAGCCCGATAGCTTTTTTCGAGTATTTTTTCATAAGCCGTATTTTTCCAGTCGCCTATATAAAGATGTACGCGTAATACCTAAGAGATCGGCAGCCTGTGTCAGGTTTCCGGAGCAATGATGCAAAGCCTCCTGTATGGTTTTCTTTTCCAGCTCTTCCAAATTGAACTTTTCTTCCTTTTCGCGGTAGCTCGAAACGGGGGTACGGAGCATGAAGTCGTCGTACTGCAACTTTTTCTGGTCGGAAAGGATGACGGCCCGTTCAATGACATGTTGCAGTTCGCGGACGTTGCCCGGCCAGTTGTATTGTTTCAGAAGCTGGCGCGCCTCCCGTGAGAAGCCTTCTATCTCTTTCTTATATTTGTGGCTGTACCGTTTCAGGAAATGATCCGCCAGGAGAGAGATGTCGTTTCCCCTTTCCCGCAAGGGAGGAATGAAAATCTCGATCGTATTGATGCGGTAAAGCAGGTCCTGCCGGAAACTGCCGTCCTGCACAGCGGCATGGAGGTCGGTATTGGTTGCGCAGATCAACCGGACATTGATGGAAGTCTCTTTGGTCGATCCCAGGCGGTTTATCTTCTGCTGTTCGATCACCGTAAGCAGTTTGGATTGGAGCATAAGCGGCAGGTTTCCGATCTCGTTCAGAAAGAGCGTGCCGCCGGATGCGATCTCGAAACGTCCCGACTTGCTTTTATTTGCATCCGTAAAAGCCCCTTTTTCGTAACCGAACAGTTCGCTTTCAAACAGGTTGTGCGGGATGCTTCCCAGGTCGATAGGCACGAAAGCCTCCTGGTTGCGTGACGATTGTTTATGGAGCGTATAAGCGATCAGGTCTTTTCCCGTCCCGTTCTCGCCCTGCAAAAGAATGTTGGCATCCGCGTTCTTCAACTTTTCTACCGTCTTGAATATCTTTTCCATGGCGGGAGATTCGCCGATCACTTTCAGCTCCGGCTCTGTCGTGGTGAGGACGGACTTTTGTTCTTTCAGCGTCTGCACTTCTCCGCGCCGCAGGCTGAGTTCGAGTGCCGACGAGATGGTTGCCAGCATCTTCTCGTTCTGCCAGGGCTTAGGGATGAAATCGGTGGCTCCCGCTTTGATGGCGCGGACGGCCTTTTCCGTATCCGAATAGGCAGTGATCAGGATGACGACAGTCTCGGGAGATATTTCGCGGATGCGTTCCAGCCAGTAAAAGCCTTCTTTTCCGCTGACGGCATCTGCCGTGAAATTCATATCGAGCAGGACGACATTGTATTTGGTAGTCGATACGAGCCGGTTGATCTCTTTAGGGTTCGTGCAGGTCGTAACACTTTCAGCCAAAGGGCGGAGCAGCATTTTCAGCGTAAAGAGAATGTCTTCATTGTCGTCGATAACTAATATTTTTCCTTGTCGTACTGCCATTCGTTCTTTATGTATTGATTAGAAGTTCCAAACTTAGGTAAAATTTCCGGATAGCCGGTCAAGAATGTACCAATTATTGGTAATGAAAAGAGTTGGCTTTTCTTATATATCGGAGTTGACTATCGGTGAAACACCGTACGGAATCGTATAGGAAATTGTACGATATCGTACGGTTGTTATTGTTTTCGTCTATCAGATTTGTTGATTAATAGTTGCTTAATAGAATGGCATGAATGTTGCATGTTTATAAAAGAATGAAATAACCTTATGTCTGGAAGCCTGCTTTATGGCAATAACAGAACAGTAGGTTTTGCAAGTTCAGACAGGGAAGTTTCATCTTTTTTCAAAGGTGTAAGCTATTGTTTCATCATAATGAAACACTTGTTTCTATTGGGTGAAACAGTTGTTTCTTCGCTAAGAAACTCTTTTGGGAATATAAGGGGGGAATGAACAGGTAGGGGGCTGGGGAAATGTGTATTTGCGAAGTTGAAATGAATAATAGTATGAATTGATAAAAGAAATGACCATGTTTAAACATTATGTGAAAGTAGCCATCCGGCAGATAAAGCGGAGCTTTTTGTTTTCGTCCATCAATATGCTGGGATTTGTGTTGGGGATGACAGCCGCTTTCCTGATCTATCTCTGGATAGTGGATGAGCTGACATTTGAAGATTTTAATAAGAACGGGGATTATATTTACCGGGTGATTCGTGAAGAGCAGTCTGCAAAGGGGCAGGTTCCCTCTACGGTAACCCCGCTTAGCGGAGTGTTCCGGAAGGATTTTTCGAAGGTGGAGAATGCGACTTTTATAAAGTATGGTGGTAAATATGATATTTACGCCGGGGATGTAGGTGTTGAGGCTAACTATGGATATGTCGATACGACATTCTTTGATGTATTCAGTTTTCCGGTTGTGGCAGGCGATCCGTCCCTGCTGAAGAAAGACCCTCAGATGGTCGTGCTCTCAGAGGCGATTGCGAAGAAGCTGTTCGGTAAAACATCGGCTATAGGAAAAGAGGTCACCTGTAAATTCAATAAAAAATATTATAAGGTAGCGGCGGTATTGAAAGTGCCCCGCAAGAGTCATATACAGTTTGAGGTACTGGCAAGTTGGGATTCTTATTTGTGGGACGAAATAAAAGATGAACTTTGGGGATTCTCGGAGAGGATGCACGTTTTTATCCAACTAAAGAAAGGAACCTCTTTGACGGATGCCGACCGGCTGGCCATGCGCGACATCTGGGTGAAGCATTCGCAATGGGGAAAGCCCCTGGCCTTCCAACCGTTGAAAGATATCCATCTGCGCACAGCATTTAAGGAACCCAACGATGTGTATAATCACGGGAATATGCAGCAGATTTACCTTTTTGCGGCGTTGGCTGCCCTGATCATCTTTATGGGGGCATTTAATTTTATGACTTTATCGACTGCCCGTGCTTCTTTGCGTTCAAAGGAGATAGGCGTCCGGAAGGTGAACGGGGCGAAAAGGAAGAAGCTGATCATACAGTTCCTGTCGGAAAGTCTGGTGCAGGCTTTTATCTCGTTGCTGTTGGCGCTGGCGCTGACGGAATTGCTGTTGCCGTTTTTTAATATGTTTGTTGAGAAGGATATTACTTTGCAATTCAATTGGCAGACCTTGTTGTTTGTGCTGTTCGGTATTGTCGGAGTCGGTTGCCTGGCAGGTTCTTTTTCAGCATTCTATATGTCGTCGTTCAGTCCGCTGCTGGCTTTCAAGGGAGGGCAGGCGACTGGTAAGAAGGGGAGATTGGTCAAAGGGCTGGTCTGCCTACAGTTCGTAATCGCGATAACCATGATTATTTGTACGACTATCATATTCAAGCAACTCCATTATTTGCAGAATGCCGATCTGGGATTGAATAAGGAACATCTGATTGAGGTCGATGTTTTGGACTGGCGCCGGGGAGCAGACGGTTTCAAGCAGGAGATACTTAAAAATCCGTATGTGAAGAGTGTGGCGTTGGGTGTGAAGATAACCAACTACCTGCAAGGATATAGCTTTGAAGAAAATATGTTCAGGTGGGAAGATGAAAACGGGAAAACAGACTCGGTGAAGATGGTAGGAATGGTCGGAGACAGCGACTTTATTCCTGCATTGGGGCTGACATTGCTGAAAGGAGAAACGTTTGGTGCGAATCCCGACCATTACTGGGATGGCTCTTATGCACAGGAATCGCCGATCGTTATCAATGAAACGGCATGGAAGATGCTGAAAGTAGAGAATCCGGTCGGCATGCTGCTGACTGGCGGTGGCATCGGCATTCGTAATTCCAGGGTCGTTGGTGTTGTGAAAGACTTTAACTTCCAGCCGTTGCGGGAGAAGATAAAACCTGCATTCTTCTATTATACGGTTCAGTTGTTTAATTATATGTATGTCCGGATCTCGGCAGAGAAACAGGCGGAGACTCTGAAGTTCCTGAAAGAGAAATATGAGGAGGCACGGCCGGATATGCTCTTTAATTACCGTTTCCTGACGGATGTCCTGAATGAGAATTATGCCCGCGAACGGCAACAAAGCCAGATGTTTCTGATCTTTACCGTGTTGGCTATTATCGTGGCGATGATGGGCGTGTTCGGTCTGGTGACTCTTTCAACGGTACAGCGAACGAAGGAGATCGGTGTCCGGAAAGTGAACGGTGCGCATTCCGACCGTATTGTCCGTATGTTTTGCCGGGAATATGCGATTTGGGTAGGCATTGCCTTTGTGGTCGCCTGTCCGCTCGGCTACCTGTTCATGCTGAGATGGCTGAGTGGCTTTGCTTATCAGACAACGATCAGTTGGTGGCTTTTCCCGCTTTCGGGCGGTATTATCTTGCTGATAACGTTGTCGACCGTTCTAGCGCAGACCTGGCGTGCCGCATCTCGGAACCCGGTACAATCATTACGATATGAATAAAATAACAATAAATAAGAACGATATGATTAAGCATTATATAAAAGTAGCTTTACGGCTGATAAAACGGAGCTTTCTGTTTTCGTCTATCAATATGTTGGGTTTCGTGCTGGGAATGACAGCCGCTTTCCTTATCTATCTGTGGATCGTGGATGAGTTGACATTTGAAGATTTCCACGGGAACCGCGACTCTGTCTACAGGGTGATTGCCGTAGACCGGAAAGACGGTGGGGAAATGAAAGAATCAGCTTACACGGTGGCCCCGTTGAGCAAAGCATTACGGGAGGAGTTCCCACAGGTGGAGAATGCAACCTTTGTACTCAACTTCGGTATGCTGAACCTTCATTCGGGAGCAAATCTGATCGAAGCGAAGTATACATTTGTGGATACGGCCTTCTTTGATATGTTCAGCTTCCCGGTGATAGCGGGCGATCCGGCCCTGATGAAGAAAGACCCGCAACAGATCGTGCTGGCGGAGTCTACGGCAAAGAAGCTGTTCGGAGATTCTCCGGCTGTCGGCAAAGATGTCACCTGTCAGTTTCTGGGGCAAGTTCACCGTTATAAAGTGGCGGCAGTCCTGAAAGTGCCCCGTAAAAGCCATATCCGGTTTGAAGTGTTGCTGGGTGAACAGGCCTATTTTGAGCCACTGAGCTGGGATTTTGCGGAAGGAACGAATGTATATATCCAGTTGAGGAAAGGCACCGTATTGTCGGAAGCCGACCGGAAGGCTATGGGCCGTACCTGGATAAATCAGCGGGAAGACGGGATGCCGTTGGAGTTCCAACCATTGAAAGATATTCATTTACATACCTCATTTAAAGACCCGTCGGTCGATAATTACGGGAATATGTCGCAAATCTGGTTGTTTATGGCGTTGGCCTGTTGATTATTTTTATGGGGGCATTCAACTTTACCACTTTGTCGACTGCCCGTGCATCGCTGCGTTATAAGGAGATCGGTGTCCGGAAGGTGACAGGGGCGAAACGGAAGATGCTGATTACGCAATTCCTGTCCGAGAGTCTGGTCCAGGCTTTCCTTTCGCTGGTCCTGGCGTTGGCACTGACGGAATTGTTGTTGCCTTTCTTCAACCGGTTTGTCGGGAAAGATATTGTTTTGTTGTTTAACTGGCAGACTATGTTATTTATCCTGTTCGGTATAATAGGAGTCGGGAGTCTGGCGGGGGCGTTCCCAGCTTTCTATATGTCGTCGTTCAACCCTTTGCTGGCCTTTAAAGGCGGAAAGGCAACCGGTCGGAAAGGGACGCTTATCAAAGGCTTGGTGTGTGTGCAGTTTGTCATTGCTATTACGATGCTTTTTTCCACTTCGGTGGTCTTCCGTCAGCTTCATTACTTGCAAAATGCAGACCTCGGACTAGATAAGGAAGATATGGTTGTCGTGGATTGTGATGTGTTCGAACTGATGGCCTACTTCGGCAACCAGGGGATAGACGATTACAGGCAGGAAGTAATGAAAAATCCGAATGTCGGGAATGTGGCGGGAGGCGTGGACCTGTCGAATTACCTCGGGGACATAAGACGGAAGAAGCCGTTTTCAGTTGGATGGGTGAAAACGGACAGGTCGATTCGCTGAAGATGGTCGGTGTTGTGGGTGACGGCAATTTTATGAAGACATTGGGAGTAACCTTGCTGAAAGGCGAATCTTTCGGTGCCGACAAGAATGCCTATATGGATGGCACTTACCAGAAGGAATCGCCGGTGGTCATTAATGAAACCGCCTGGAAGATGATGCAGGTGAAAGACCCGGTAGGCATGGTCGTTCAGAATAAAGGATGGTTCGGGGAGACCTCGCGGATTGTTGGCGTGGTGAAGGACTTTCATTTCCAGTCGTTGCGTGAGGAGGTCAAGCCGGCTTACATCTATTATTCCCGCCAATTATTGAATACAATGTATATAAAGATATCACCGGAGAATAAGGCGGGGACATTGAAGTTCCTGAAAGAGAAATATGAAGAGATGCGCCCGGATAATATATTTTCCTACCGTTTCTTTTCCGATGCGTTGAACCTGAACTATGCCCATGAACAACAGTTGAGCCGGATGTTTCTGATCTTTACCGTCCTAGCAATCGTTGTCGCCATGATGGGCGTATTGGGACTGGTTGCCCTGGCAACCGCACAGCGGACGAAGGAAATAGGTATCCGGAAAGTGAACGGTGCGTATTCCGACCGCATTGTCCGTATGTTTTGCCGGGAATATATGATTTGGGTGGGAATCGCCTTTGTGGTAGCCTGTCCGGTCGGTTATCTTCTGATGGTTCGCTGGCTGAGTAATTTTGCCTATCAGACTCATATTAGTTGGTGGCTGTTTCCGCTGGCGGGACTAATTATCCTGCTGATAACCTTCCTGACAGTTGTAGCGCAGACCTGGCGGGCAGCTTCCAGGAATCCGGTGGAGTCGTTGAGATATGAATAAATGAATAAGAATAATAAAATAAGTATCATGATAAAAGCAGTAAATTTAACGAAAGTATTTCGTACGGAGAGTGTTGAGACTACAGCCTTGAACGGTATTAATCTGGAAATAAACCAGGGAGAGTTCGTTGCTATAATGGGACCTTCGGGTTGCGGTAAATCGACATTGCTGAACCTGTTGGGGTTGTTGGATAATCCGACTTCCGGCGAGTTGTGGTTTCTGGAAGAGGAAGTTTCCCGTTATACGGAGAATAACCGGACAGACTTGCGGAACGGTAATCTGGGATTTGTCTTTCAGAGTTTCAACCTGATAGACGAACTGACGGTCTTTGAGAATGTGGAGTTGCCTCTTTTATATGCCGGAGTCCCGGTAAAGGAACGGGTTGCGAGGGTAAATGCCGCACTCGACCGGATGCAGATAGCCCATCGTACGGAACATTATCCGCAGCAGCTTTCCGGCGGACAGCAACAGCGTGTGGCTATTGCCCGTGCCATTGTAACGAATCCCAAGATCATCCTGGCGGACGAACCGACCGGAAACCTGGATTCGGTGAATGGTAACGAAGTCATGAATCTGCTTCTCGAACTCAACAAGGAAGGTTCAACCGTCGTCATGGTGACACACTCGGAAGAAAATGCCCGGATGGCAGGACGTTTAATCCGCATGATGGACGGAAATATCTTGACTGAAAGCAGGAAGTAAAATCTTTTTGTGCTTCACTGAAAATATTGTACCTTTGCTCCCTCGAAAAATAAACGGTATATGGACAAGATCCGATTAAAAGATAAAGAATTTGAACTGTTTATCCCGGAAAAGGAGATCAAGGATGCCATTGCGAAGATGGCTAAACAGATTAAGGCAGATGTAGGAGATACTAACCCTCTGTTCGTAGGCATATTGAACGGGGCGTTCATGTTTACCGCAGAACTGATGCGGCAGATGGACACCTACTACGAAATTACGTTTGCCCGCTATTCTTCTTATCGTGGCCTCAATACCACCGGAGTTGTTCGTGAGATCATGCCGGTGCAGGCCGATGTGAAAGGACGTACCTTGATCCTGCTGGAAGACATTATCGATACCGGTTACACCATGCAGTTTGTTATGGATAAGCTGAGAAATGACGGTGCGGCGGATGTCAAGCTGGCAACTATGCTCTTCAAACCCGATTCCCTGAAATGCGATCTGAAGCCTGACTATGTCGGTTTACAGATACCAAGCGACTTTATTGTCGGTTACGGGCTGGATTATGATGAAATGGGGCGTGCCTACCGGGATATTTACAAGGTGACAGTTAATAGTTGACAGATGACAGCCTACAGGTGAGTTTGATAACTGAAAAATACATTTATAAATAAGGAACAATATTATGTTGAACGTTGTTATTTTTGGAGCTCCGGGTTCAGGAAAAGGAACACAGAGTGAGTTGATCATTAAAGAGTATGGTTTGGATCACATTTCAACTGGTGATGTATTGCGTGCTGAAATGAAAGGTGAAACCGAACTTGGTAAGATCGCTAAAGATTATATTGAAAAAGGTCAGCTTGTACCGGATGAACTGATCGTTGATATGCTTGCCAAAGTATTGGACAGCAAAGCCGGTTCAAAAGGTGTTATCTTCGATGGTTTCCCCCGTACTATCCCGCAGGCAAAAGCATTGAAAGAAATGCTGAACAAACGCGGTACGGATGTTTCTGTGATGCTGAACCTACAGGTTGAAGAAGAAGAACTGATTTCTCGTCTACTGGAACGCGGCAAAGTATCAGGACGTTCGGACGATAACCTGGAAACAATCAAATCGAGACTGGATGTTTATCACAAACAGACAGCACCTTTGGCAGATTACTATGTGGGAGAAGGCAAACACGTCGGTATCCACGGAATGGGTACAGTCGAAGAAATCTTCGATCGTATCAAAGAAGCGATCAATAATTTGTAAATTAAACAATGGGCCGATATGCCAATAAGGGTTTCTTCATTGGCACATTGGCATATTATCACATTAAATAATTATTTTTTATGGCTGAATCAAACTTTGTAGATTACGTAAAGATCTATTGCCGCTCGGGAAAGGGCGGAAGAGGGTCTTCTCACTTTCGTCGTGAGAAATATATTCCGAAAGGAGGCCCCGACGGAGGCGACGGAGGGCGAGGAGGCCATGTGTATCTTCGTGGCAACCGGAATTACTGGACCCTCCTGCACTTGAAGTTCGAACGTCATATCATGGCAACGAACGGCGAAGGCGGCAGTGCCAAGCGCAGTTTCGGAAAAGACGGTGAAGACCGGGTGATTGAAGTGCCGTGCGGAACTGTAGTATATGATGCCGAAACCGGCGAATATATCTGCGACGTTACCGAAGACGGCCAGGAAGTCATGCTGCTGAAAGGTGGTCGTGGCGGACAAGGCAACTGGCATTTCAAGACATCTACCAACCAGGCTCCCCGTTATGCTCAACCGGGAGAACCGGCTCAGGAACGCAAAGTTATCCTGCAATTGAAGTTGCTGGCAGATGTGGGGCTGGTAGGTTTTCCGAATGCCGGAAAGTCGACTTTGCTTTCTGTCGTATCGGCGGCTAAGCCGAAGATTGCGAATTACCCGTTCACGACACTGGAACCGAACCTGGGTATCGTAAGTTATCGTGACCATCGTTCATTCGTGATGGCCGATATTCCCGGTATTATTGAAGGAGCCAGTGAGGGGAAAGGTCTCGGACTCCGTTTCCTTCGCCATATCGAACGAAACTCGCTGCTTCTGTTTATGATCCCGGCGGATACCGACGATATTAAAAAGGAATACGAGATCCTTCATAACGAACTGGTAAAATACAATCCCGAATTGTTGGGTAAAAGCCGTGTGCTGGCAATCACCAAGAGTGATATGCTGGATGACGAACTGATCGAAGCCCTGTCGGAGGATTTACCCGAAGGTATTCCGCATGTGTTTATCTCTTCCATTACCCAGCAGGGTATTACGGAGTTGAAAGACTTGTTGTGGAAGGAACTGAATAAGGAAACCTTCCACGAAGTCGAGAACATTGTCCACCAGAACATCGATGTCAGTTCGATACCCCTGGATGATGATGGCGATGATTTCGTCTTTCCTGTCGACGACGACGATCCGGATGAAGAGTATGAAGAATACGAGTGGGATGACGAAGATGAAGAAACTGAAAAGTAATACAGTAGAAATGTTGCAATTCTCCGGATTAAGCGGAGAATGCAACATTTCTCATTTTATAACGACCCGCCACGGAGGAGTGAGCCAGGGGAATTATGCGACGATGAATCCGGGAGAGTTCAGCGGTGACGATCCGGCTTCCGTCCGGATGAACCGTCAGCTTCTTTCGGATGCAATGGGAATTTCTCCCGAAAGGATTTTTGCGCCCTGTCAGGTGCATGAAGCGGAAATAAGTTGTATTGACGCCCAACAGCAGGATATGCTCGGAAAAGATGCACTGGTGACGGATATACCGGGATTCTGCATCGCTGTCTCTACGGCAGACTGTGTCCCGGTTCTGGTCTATGCGCCGGATAAGAAAGTGGTGGCGGCTATCCATGCCGGATGGCGGGGAACGGTAAAACAGATCGTTGCTAAAACCATCTGTTGTATGGCGGACCGTTATTCCTGTGATCCTGCCCTGATGATGGCGGGTATCGCCCCGTCGATCAGTAAGGAGGCTTTCGAGGTAGGCGAGGAGGTGGTCGATGCTTTCAGGGAGACTGGTGTAGACATGAATCGTATCATGGAACGAAACGCTCAGACCGGTAAAGCCATATCGACCTCTGGGAGGCAAACCGTATCCAGTTGCTGCAATCCGGATTATTGCCGGAGCATATTGAAGTTTCCGGAATTTGCACTTATCAGCATCATGAAGATTTTTTCTCTGCCCGCCAGCTGGGAATAAAAAGCGGACGTATCCTGTCCGGTATAATGATTAAAGAGTAATACTATATGATACATGTATCTATCTCGGAAGAAATAGCGAAGGCTTGTCCGGACCTGCATGTCGCCGTTGTGGAATGCGACGTAGTAAACACTGTTTCGGACGAACAATTGTGGAAAGAAATAACAGAAGTGGAAACCCATATCCGCACAACCTGCAAGCTGGAAGATATAAACAAATTTCCTCCTATTC
Organism: Parabacteroides sp. AM58-2XD; assembly: GCF_003463685.1. NCBI lineage: Bacteria > Pseudomonadati > Bacteroidota > Bacteroidia > Bacteroidales > Tannerellaceae > Parabacteroides > Parabacteroides sp. AM58-2XD. Next base: position 8,141 of record NZ_QSDP01000020.1, on the reverse strand, counting down.
AGGCAACCAGGCAGGCTTATAAGCGTCTGGGTAAAGATCCGAACCGTTACCGTCCTTCGGCGGAAGCGCTTCGCCGGCGTATCCTCCGCGAATTACCTTTATATAAAATAGATACATTGGTCGATATAATCAATCTCCTGTCTATTCAGAGCGGCTATTCTATCGGCGGGTTCGATGCCGGTAAGATTGATGGGAACCTGGTGCTGGGTGTCGGTCGGGAAGGCGAGATTTATCATGGAATAGGCCGTGGCGAATTGAATATCGCCGGCCTTCCGGTCTATCGCGATAATCAGGGAGGCGTTGGTACTCCGACCAGCGATGAAGAACGAACCAAGATTGACATGAATACGGGAAAGCTGTTAATGATTATAAACGGATACTCTGGAAAAGAGGGTCTGCAAGAGGCGTTGACCTATGGGGTGTCCCTATTAACCCGATATGTATCAACAACTAATTTAGAAATGGAGTTGATTACGCCTGAGGGTAGAGTAAAAATTATGTTATAAACGCGTTAATTATGTTTAGAAACCTCAAAAACACTCATTTTTATGCTAAAAAACATCTATTTCCTTTTGTTTTATCGATTAATCTATAAATTTGCCCCCCGTTAACGAATTAACAAAACGAAAAAGAAAATGATCGAATTGATTGGTACAAACGCCGGCCTTGTTTGGACAGTTTTAAACGAAGGCGGAAAAATGAGTGTTAAGGCAGTAAAGAAAGCGACTAAGATCAAAGCAGAAAAAGACATGTATGCTGCATTTGGTTGGTTAGCAAAAGAAGGAAAGTTGTCTTTCGAAGAGATTGAAGGTGAATTATTTGTTGCGTTGATCTAATCGCGTAACCGATACTTGATTAGGAGGGCTGTTCGGATATTATTTGGACGGCCTTTTGTGTGTTTGGATGTTTTCTGTTTAAAAAAACAGACCGCCTTGTTGTTTAATTCAATTCTAAATTTTACTTTTGTCTAGAATTTGGTGTGAAATGACCGAAGATCAAAAGAGATTGTTGGCTGTATTTGAGGTTAGAGTTCGTGATTTAATGGAATTATGTAATAAGCAAAACCATAAGATCGACGAGCTCGCAACTGCTTTGAACCATAAGGAAGCAGAACTGAAGCAGGCAATAAAAACGATCGAAGAGTTGAATACCAAATGCGATAAACTGCTGATGGCAAGAGTCGTTTCTGTAAATGAAGGGGAAATGAAAAGTGCAAGGATGCGTTTATCGAAATTAGTGCGGGAAGTAGACAAGTGCATTGCACTATTAAACGAATAGAAGCGATGGACGATAAATTTCTTATACATTTAGATATAGCCGAAAAGAGTTACGGTCTTTGGATTGATCGGAAAGACGAGCAGTTGGCGCGGGATGCCGCTAAGCAGATACGTAATAAGATCAATCAGTATCGGCAAAATTTTGCTCAGTCCGATGTGGATGTAAAAGATTTGTTAGCCATGGTTGCTTTTCAATTGTCTATGACTAATTTGCAATTGGAAGATAAAAACGATACAAGTCCCATTACAGATAAGATACAGGAACTCACGGGTGAGTTGGAACAGTATTTGAAGGATAAGTAATTATAATATAATTGTAAGAAGAGTTTCCGCACTGCTCTGCACGGTTGCCGTGTATTGTAGTGTTTTTTTTGTTTTATATATATATGAATTTAAATTATAAGTAAAATGACAGTGTATATAATCATATCATCAATTGTAGCTCTCCTGATAGGAGGGTTGTTGACGTGGTTGAGCATGCGTTTTCTTCTGAAGTCGAGGTACGATTCCGTACTGAGGGAAGCCGAGAAGGAAGCGGAAGTGATCAAGAAGAATAAATTGCTGGAAGTAAAGGAAAAATTCCTTCATCTGAAAGCGGATCTGGAAAAACAAGTATCGGCAAGGAACGCAAAGATCCAGTCGGCCGAAGGTAAGTTGAAACAACGTGAACTGACACTCAATCAGCGTCAGGAAGATTTGCAGCGTAAAAACTGCGAGATTGATGCGGTGAAAGAAAATCTGGCTACTCAATTGGAATTGGTGGACAGAAAAAAGCAAGACCTGGAAAAACTTCATCAGCGGGAAATCGAACACCTGGAAGCTTTGTCCGGACTTTCTGCCGATGAAGCCAAAGAACGCCTGATCGAATCGTTGAAAGATGAAGCCAAATCGGAAGCAACTTCTTATATCAATGAGATCATGGAAGAAGCGAAGATGACGGCTAATAAAGAAGCAAAGAAGATCGTTATCCAGTCTATCCAGCGTGTAGCGACTGAAACGGCGATCGAAAACTCCATTACCGTATTCCATATCGAATCGGATGAGATCAAAGGACGTATCATCGGTCGTGAAGGCCGTAACATCCGTGCCCTGGAAGCTGCTACCGGTATTGAGATCGTTGTCGACGATACCCCCGAAGCAATCGTTCTTTCCGGCTTTGACCCGGTTCGCCGTGAGATTGCCCGTCTGGCATTGCACCAGCTGGTACAGGACGGACGTATCCATCCGGCCCGTATTGAAGAGGTAGTGACGAAAGTTAAAAAACAGGTGGAAGACGAAGTGGTTGAAACCGGTAAACGTACAGTGATCGACCTGGGTGTTCATGGACTGCATCCCGAACTGATCCGTATGATCGGTAAGATGAAATATCGTTCTTCTTATGGTCAGAACCTGTTGCAACATGCCCGTGAAACGGCTAACCTTTGTGCCGTGATGGCTTCTGAATTAGGATTGAACCCGAAGAAAGCAAAACGTGCAGGTTTGTTACATGATATTGGTAAGGTGCCTGATGATGAACCGGAATTGCCGCACGCAATCCTGGGTATGAAACTTTGCGAGAAATATAAGGAAAAACCGGATATTTGCAATGCAGTAGGTGCCCACCACGATGAGGTTGAGATGCAGACATTGCTGGCACCGATCGTTCAGGTTTGTGACGCTATCTCCGGAGCTCGTCCGGGTGCCCGTCGTGAAATCGTTGAGGCTTATATCAAACGTTTGAACGATCTGGAACAATTGGCTCTTTCTTATCCGGGTGTTGTGAAGACTTATGCTATCCAGGCAGGTCGCGAACTTCGCGTTATTGTTGGGGCAGATAAGATCGACGACAAGGATACGGAAAACCTGTCAAACGAAATCGCAAAGAAGATACAGGACGAAATGACTTATCCGGGGCAGGTAAAAATCACGGTTATCCGCGAAACCCGTGCTGTAAGTTATGCGAAATAAACTCCTTTAGGATATATTTGAAACTAAAATTTAAGGTGGCCGGTCTGAGGAGATCGGCCATTTTTTGTTGGCTGAAACTGTTAATTATTAGACTGTCGGGAATATATATCAGGATGGTGTGAATAGTCTATTTTGCACAATAACAAGTTGTTATCTGTCTTTTAGCATTGTGTTTTATCAGTTAAATTAATATATTTGCCGCGAGAGGTACGAAAATCACTATATTCTATATCTAATTGCTCATTTAAATCTTTTACCACAATGACACTAAAAAAGTTTGTTTTGATTCCCGTGATTATTGGTGTTTTAGCATGCCTGATACAAGCATTGGACCAGTTGTTGTACACCTCCGTGCTTCCTGAGGGGAATGTCGGTTTTAGTTGGATCTCTTTTCAGTCGTGGGCGGTTTACTTCCTGGCCGGTTGTACGGTGAGGGGAGGGATAAAAGCCTTTATTGCTTATGCGATCGGTATTGCTGCCTCCATTGTTATTATGGTTCTAGGCGGTGCGATGACGCCTGCTCTGGGATTCTTTGCCGTGCCTGTGGCGGTAGGAGTGATTGCTTTCTGTGCTATTTTCTGTGAGCGGAGCGAATGGATGTCTTTAGTACCGGCGTTGTTTATTGGTGCGGGTGCTTTCTTTGCCTTTATGAATTATGTGCCGAATGCCACTTTTGCTACGGCAGCTCTGACGGAGATGATTTATTGTACGATCGGTCTCTTATTCGGTTATATTACTATCTGCCTGCGTAGCGCTTATGAAAAGAAAGTAAGCGAAGATACGGAAAAAACAAAAGAGTGACGATCTAAGAATGGCTCAGCTATTATCAGAAGTGAATGTTTTAGTATCCGATAAGCCTGTAAGGCTTTAACAAACCAGCCAGGGTTCTAACCCTGGGTTTATGAAAACCCGCTCCTCCCTTTCCGCCCTGTAGGGGCGGTACAAGATAAATATCAACCCTTTCCACCTTGTCGCACCCCTACAGGGTGCCTCAAAAAGAGAAGGATTCAAGGGAACCCAGGGTTGGAACCCAGGGCTAATTTGTTACAGGCCTACAGCCTGAAGACACTGTCACTAATTGGTTTTCCTATAATTAGCAGATAGCTCAAATCTTTCTAAATTGGCATATTGCCACATTGGCTCATTTTTCACCTGCTACCCAAATCGTCATACAGCGTTTGTAACAGTACTTTGCCTTTATTCAGGCGGGTTTCGCTGTTTGTTACCGGGGTTTCGAGCAAGGGTTTGTTGCTTTCGTTGTCATATACTGAAACGCCCGTGTTGTCGATGAAACCGAATCCGTTGGGGAAGGTGTAGAAGGCATATTTGGGGGAGCCGGGATCGAGTATGTCGCGGCTGAATATGAAGGAGTCGTGCGGTAGGTTCAGCTGGCACAATAGGGTGGCAGCCAGATCTGTCTGGTTGGCATAGGTGTCAATCACCATCGGCTCTTTAACGGCTCCGCCCAACCAGATCATCGGGATGTGGAAACGGCGGGGGTCGTAATCCGTCAGTGTTGAAGGGTAACGGAATCCGTGGTCGGATATCAATACGATCAGCGTGTTCTTCCAAGTCGGTAATTCCTTTAGCTTATCTACAAAACTACCGATGCAACTGTCGGTAAATGCAACGGAGTTAAGATACGGGTCATCCAGAAGGTGGAAAGGCACTTCGAACGGTTCATGGCTGCTCAGTGTCAGGAATGTACTGAGCCACGGCGTCTTTTCATCCCGGTCTTTGATCGATTCGTATAGATGGGTGAAAGTGATGTCATCGTTTGCTCCCCATTTGCTGAGGCGGCTGGAGAGTGGAAAGTCACGGTCGGCAGTGATTTGGCTGTATCCCGAACTGAAGAAGTAACTTTGCATATTCGTAAAGTTGATATCTCCCCCGTAAAGCATGTCGGCTACATATTCCTGTTCTCCCAGGCTTTTGGCGATAGAGGGAAGTGTCTGGCTTTTGGCGGGATACTTCATGATAGAAGTCGTCGGTTGTGCCAGGTAACCGTTCAGTACGGCAACAATCCCCCTGTCGGTACGGAAGGAGTTGGCATACATATTGGTGAAGGTGATCCCCTCTTTGCTTAGCCTGTTTAGATTCGGGGTGACACCCGCTTCTCCTCCCACGGCTTCGATGGCGTTTGCTGTAAAACTTTCCATCAGGATGATCAGTATGTTTGGACGGTCGGTTGTCAGTAGACTGACCTTTTCCGTGTCATTTGTCAGGCTGTCATCTGAAAGGGTCAGTGCGGCATAGCGCTCCTTTCTCTCTTCTTCCGGGAAGAAATTGAACTGGGCGGCAAAATCCTGTTGTTTGCTGAGAGAAGCGAGCAGGCTGAATGCCGGGTTGATCGCCGAGTGGTTCAGAAACTGGTTTTTGCTGAAATAGACCATGCCGACATTGGCGGTTGAAGTAGTCACTCCTCCTCGGATCGGAATGAAAAGGATGCCGGCGAGCAGCAGGACTATGATTGTTCCTCCCAATCTGTTTTGGGCCGGGGTCGCGGGAAATAAAGGTACGATAAACCGTTTAAACAACCAGAATATCCCGTAAGCATAGATCCCGAAAAGAGCGAACTGAAGCAGGAATGTACCGACCGGTACGCTGGCCATGGCGTCGGCGGGCGATTGCAGGTAAAAGAACAGGGTGGCGTCCAGTCGGAATCCCCAATAACCATACAGGGCAACGTCTACCGCAAAGATGGCTGCAACCACGATTCCCATAATCAGAAAATAACTTTTCAGGAACTTCTGATAGAACCTCCCCGGCAACCAGATGGAAATCAATACAGAGAGAAGCGGAATAACTGTCAGATACCCTGAAACCGTACAATCCAGCAATAAACCATGAGTAATTACCTTAAGGTAATCGGTTAGCGAACACCCGTTCGCTAAGGCATGGTGATATAACATGAAGACCGGCTTTTGAATGGCGAGGACCGGAAGCCAGCCAATAAATACTGTCAGAAGGAATAACAACCGCTTTTTCATCTCTATATAATATATGTAATACACACCCCCTGCCCCCTCTTTAGAGGGGAAAAGTTACTATTTATATAACTTTTCTCGTAATTCGGCTACTGCCGGATCGGTGATGTAATCATCGTAATCCATTATCTTGTCGATGATACCGTTAGGGGTCAGTTCGATAATACGGTTTGCCACCGTCTGGATGAACTCGTGGTCATGACTGGAGAAAAGGACGTTTCCTCTGAATGACTGCAACGTATTATTGAATGCCTGGATAGATTCCAGATCCAGGTGGTTGGTCGGTGTATCCAGGATCAGGCAGTTTGCATCCGTCAACATCATCCGGGAAATCATACAACGCATCTTTTCACCTCCGGACAATACGCTAACCTTTTTCAGCAATTCTTCACCCGAGAACAACATACGGCCGAGGAAACCTTTCAGGAATACTTCGTTGGTATCTCCGGCGAACTGGCTCAACCAATCGAGCAGGTTGTAATCCGAGTCGAAATACTTCGCATTATCCAGCGGCAGGTAACTGGTCGTGATTGTCTGTCCCCACTGATACGTACCGGCATCCGCTTTCTCTTCTCCATTGATGATCTGGAAGAATGCCGTCATGGCGCGCGGGTCGCGGCTGATGAAAACGATCTTGTCGTCTTTCTCCACATTCAGGTTGAAATCCTTGAAGAGCACTTTGCCCTCGATGCTTTTCGTCAGTCCTTTCACTTCGAGAATCTGGTTGCCCGGTTCGCGGTTCGGGGTAAAGATAATACCCGGATAACGGCGTGAAGACGGTTTGATCTCTTCGATATTCAGCTTTTCGATCATCTTCTTACGGCTGGTAGTCTGTTTGGACTTTGCCACGTTGGCACTGAAACGGCGGATAAACTCTTCCAGTTCCTTTTTCTTTTCTTCCGCTTTCTTGTTCTGGTTCTGCTGCTGGCGGAGTGCCAACTGGCTTGATTCGTACCAGAAGCTATAGTTACCGGCAAACATTTGCAGTTTACCGAAGTCGATATCTACGGTGTGTGTACAGACAGAGTCGAGGAAGTGACGGTCGTGGCTCACTACCAGGATCGTGTGGTCGGAGTTGGACAGGTAATTTTCCAGCCAGCTCACTGTTTCCAGGTCGAGGTCGTTGGTCGGCTCATCCAGTAGCAGGTTGTCCGGCTGTCCGAAAAGGGCGCGGGCAAGTAATATACGCACCTTCTGCTTACCGCTCAGGTCTTTCATCATGCTGTAATGGTACTCTTCGGCGATACCCAGGCCGCTCAACAAGTTGGCTGCATCGCTTTCGGCGTTCCATCCTTCCATCTCGGCGAACTTCTCTTCGAGTTCCGAAACGCGGATACCGTCGGCATCGCTGAAGTCAGGCTTTTCGTAAAGCGCATTCTTTTCGCTCATGACTTCCCACAAGGTGGTGTGTCCCATCAGGACCGTGTCCATAACCGTATGTTCGTCGAAAGCAAAGTGGTCCTGGCTTAATACCGAAAGACGTTCTCCCGGGCCTAAAGTTACCGAACCGCGTGTCGGGTCGAGCTGTTTGCTGATTACGCGGAGAAATGTTGATTTTCCGGCACCGTTGGCACCGATAATACCGTAGCAGTTACCCGGCGTAAACTTCATGTTTACATCCTGAAAGAGGATACGTTTGCCGAACTGTACGTCCAGATTGTTTACCGTTATCATATATTGAATACCTATTAATTTTTCGAATGAGTGCGCAAAGATACTAAAATCTATTGACTTTTTGGAACTTCCCGCAGCGTATACAGGGCAACCGCACCAAAATTTCTATTAAAATATGTTTTGTGGCATAAATCATTAAAATATTTCAAAAAAAGTTGTGTAATTGGGGAATAAAGGTAATCTTGCAGATAGAAAAGTCTTAACTATGAAAATAGAACCTTAACGACTGGATTTTTTACGTGAAGATTTTGCAAAC